>CAMCJW010000187.1 GCA_945875195.1 Chitinophaga pinensis
GGTATGATTGCAATGTTGCTGGGGCGTAATGCCCAATACTGCGGATACGTTCGGCAACAGCATCTATTACTTCATCTAATTGTTCGAATTGAATTTCAAAAAACTTATGCTTGTCAAAAAAATCTGGACCTTCAATATTCCAATGCGCATTTTTTGTTTTTATATACAACACTGTTTCATCTGCCAATAATTTTGCCAACTCATTTGCAACTGCCTGTCTGTGGGCATCGCTAATTCCAATTTTTGCTTTCATGGTTTATTTTTTAAAATCTTTTTCAGTTCTCTTTACTATTTTTTTGGCCGATTTCCTTAACGTTTTCTCAATTTTGCCAGAAACGTTTAATTCGTTTTCGGATAAAACTTTATTCATTGCTGCTATCAGTTTTACCTTTAAAGGATTTTTTACTGTGGTTTTAACTTTTGCCACTTTTACTTTGATATTCTTCATGATTAATTTATAAGGTTATTGCTCAAACCAAAGGTGAGTAAATGGCTCCTTTCAATTGTTACACAAGCATTATAAAATGTTACATTTTTCACACATTTTTGCTTTTTACGCAAGTTGTATTTTAACCACTTTATCCTATTTTTGCTTGCAGCGATTCCTTGGTTCAAACCGACATTACAGCCTAAACAAACAATTACTTTAGACCTTGCGCAAGTAAGATAGTATTAACCTTGTTCAATTTCAGGTACCACTGGCGCCTTGTAAAATGGGTAATCGGTATAGCCTTTTTCATCTGCTGAATAAAAAAGTTCTGTATTTAAACTTTGAGATAAATCTTGGTTAAACTCCATACGTATCACTAAATCTGGATTATTGATAAAGGGTCGGCCAAAGCCAATCATATCTGCCAAGCCACTTTGCAAATCTGCCTCCGCACTTTCTTTATCGTAACCACCACATAAAATCAGTGTATTTTTAAAATTATTTCTGATCAGTTTCTTTACTTCAATTGGCACAGCTGGTGCACCCATAGCCGAATGATCAACTAAATGGATATAGGCAATTCCTAATTTCTGAAGTTCTTTGCTAAGGTAATCATAAGTAGCATCTATTTCTGGGTAAAATGTCATATCTCCAGCTGCACCATAAGGTGAAAACCGAATGCCAGTTTTTTCTTTTCCAATGGCATCTGCAATAGCTGCAACTACTTCTAAAACAAAGCAGCAACGGTTTTCCAATGTACCACCATAATGGTCGCTTCGTTTATTGGTATGTGGAGATAAAAATTCTTCTAATAAATAGCCATTTGCGCTATGCAATTCAACACCATCAAAACCTGCGTTTATGGCATTTTTTGCTGCGGAAGTAAACTCTGCTTGAGTAAGTAATATATCTGCAGCCGTCATTTCCTTGGGAACAGAGTGGTCTTGCATTTGCTTGGCATCGGTCCACATTTGTCCTGCCGCTTTAATGGCAGAAGGGGCAATTATTTCAGCATCTTCTGGCATATTCAAAAAATGACTAATTCTTCCAGTATGCATGAGTTGAACAAATATTTTTCCACCGCTTTCATGCACCTCATCACATGTTTTTTTCCAACCCTCAATTTGTTCTTCGCTAAAAATTCCTGGTATGCGCGCATAACCCAATCCGTTGACAGAAGGGGAGGTGCCTTCGGTAATAATTAACCCAGCGCTTGCCCTCTGGTTATAATAGGTAGCCATTAATTGGTTAGGGATGTTTTCAATAGCTCTACAACGAGTCATAGGCGCCATAACCACTCTGTTTTTAAATGTTAACGACCCAACTTTTATGGGTGTAAATAACTTGTAGCTTTTCATTTTTTTTATTTTTAATGCTTGTGTTTAAGATTTTCCGCTCCACATATAAGTGTATATTTTAGATAAAAGTAAACCAAACAAGAGTGCTATTATAAGCATAGCTATTTTCATATTAAACTTTTAATTTGTCGTTGTTTGTGTTATCAATAATACATTACTTTTATGAATGAATTGTTGATTGATAATTGTTTTAAAATTCCTTGCCATCTAGCTAAGGTTGAAGAAGTAAATTGGTTGTTGAATTACATCATGAGAAAACATAAAAGCACTAATATCCTTAGTGCTTTTATGAATTAAAATTTTGCTAACACTAAGCTTTGTGACTTTTAACCACTTCTTTTTGTGCCTCAGTGGCAACAGTTGAATGGTTTTGCGCTTCTAGAGTGCTTTTAGCAGCTTTTTCATGGTTGCCGCTTTCATGGTGCTTTGCAGCATCTAAATGACTTTTAGCCGTCGCTTCAAAATGCGATGCTGCTTTTTTGTGGTGGTCGATTCCTTTTTGATGATCAACAGAATTTTTTACTGCATGATCTTTGTTACTTGAAGTTTCAAAAGTTTTCATTGCGATTTTTTTTTATTGTGAATGAATTTTCACAACACCACAAAGGTGCAACTCCCCCAATCCTCTTTACTTATAAAATTAGTACAATATGTTATATCATTCTCACAAGCAAATTCTAAATTATGAGTTATGAATTCAAAAACTCTTACCTTCCACTCCCACCTAAGCACTGGCTTTGGTGTAAAAATAAAACTCATACCTCAAAAATTCTGAATTCAGAATTCCCTTTGCCAATTTCTTCATCATTCTGAGCTTGCCGAAGGACTTTATCTCCAAATTCCCCAACCTAAAGGTTGGGGCTTGTTTTTCTTCTCCTCATCTCCCTATCTCCAAATCTTCTTCACAAGTCCCTGCAACACATTCCCCGGACCACATTCTATAAACTCTGTAGCGCCATCTGCCACCATTGCCTGAACCGATTGCGTCCATTTTACTGGTGCGGTGAGCTGTGAAACCAAATTCTTTTTTATCTCATTTACATCGCTTACGGCAGTTGCAACATAGTTTTGGTAAACCGGACAAATAGGAGGGTGGAAGTGGGTTGCCTCAATGGCTGCCTCTAACTCTACTCTTGCTGGTTCCATAAAAGGCGAGTGGAACGCGCCACCAACTTGTAAAACCAAAGCACGTTTGGCACCAGCTGCTTTTAACAATTCGCAGGCCTTGTTTACGCCTTCTATACTTCCAGAGATTACTAGTTGTCCCGGACAATTATAATTAGCTGCCACAACAATGCCATCTGCAACGGTAGCGCAAATTTCAACTACTTTATCATCATCCATACCCAAAACTGCGGCCATGGTTGAAGGTTCTATTTCGCAAGCTTTTTGCATGGCCATGGCACGCGCATACACCAAACGCAAACCATCTTCAAATGACAGTGTTTTGTTGGCTACTAAAGCCGAGAATTCACCCAAGCTATGACCAGCAACCATATCTGGCGCAAAATCCTCTAGGGTCAGCGCTTTGATAACCGAATGTAAAAATACAGCAGGCTGTGTAACCCTTGTCTGACGTAAATCTTCATCGGTTCCAGAAAACATGATATCGGTTATCCTAAAGCCCAAAATCTCATTGGCTTTTTCAAACAATTCTTTGGCAACTTCATTACTGTCATATAAATCCTTACCCATCCCCACAAATTGGGCACCTTGCCCTGGAAAAATGTATGCTTTGCTCATATTTTTTTGATTATTGTTGGGTCAAATATAATTATGAATTATGAATTATGAATTATGAGGTGGGAATTATGCTATGCCCACCGAAGCTATAGAATAGGTGGGAGTGAAGATTTTTTTTTAAATTCAGCTATCTGTGCAAGTATTTTTCGAAATGGTTATTCTTTGCTTGGTTTATTGCCTCCTTAATTTTTAAACTAAACCAATTCAAGAGAATTTATTGCATTATGCAATACTTCCTTTTCGGTTTGAACCAAAAATTGATGCAGTAATTCGATAGCCAATTGAACCAGTTTTTTCTATAAATAACCACGCCACAAAATGGCATACCCAATCCTTAACCTTGCCAAGGTTTTCAAGTAAATTTAAAACTAGTCAATTATCATTTGTTTTTTTATTTTTTTTATAATAATTTGCTCAAACTATGAGGCCCACTTTATCCAAAACTACCTATATGTATGGCATGCAATGCCACAAGCGATTTTATCTCAATCGTTTTCACAAAGATTTAGCCAACCCGGAGGAAGAACAAACACAAGCTATTTTCCAAACGGGTACTGATGTTGGCCTATTAGCCCAGCAACTGTTTCCAGGCGGCGTCAATGCCCAAGGAGAGGAAGAATGGCATAGCGAAACCACTGTTGCACGTACTGCCGAATTATTAAAAAATCATGCCATCATTTACGAGGCAGCCTTCATGTTCAATGAGGTACTTTGTGCTGTTGATATATTGGTTCGAAAAGGAAATAAATACTACGCCTACGAAGTAAAATCTACCAATAGCGTTAAAGAGCAACACATTGAAGATGCCGCTTTGCAATACTATATTGTCAGTAACGCACTACAAACCTTCACCCCGGGTATGTTTGAGGGTAAAGTCATACCGAGCTTAGCCGAGGTAGCTATTTTGCACTTCAACAAAGAATATGTTCGCATAGGCGACATTGAAGTAGGCAAGTTATTCAAGCCTAGTTCAGTAATAGAAGAGGTGGAGGCTAAACAAGCATATATACCTAAAAACATTGCCGACTTTAAAAAGCTCATTTACCTCAAAAACATTCCTGATATTGAAATGGGTCCGCAATGCAACAAGCCCTATGCCTGCAATTTTAGCAATTATTGCCAAAGCTTATTGGCAGTTGAAGAGCAGGAAGAGATTGCATTGGACCAAACCATTATTGTCAACCAAGAATCATGGACTCATTTCTCACAAGATTTCCAATACCCCTTATTCTTTTTCGATTTCGAAACTGTGATGTATGCCGTTCCAGAATTTAACTTCTCGCGGCCATATCAACAAATACCCTTTCAATACTCCTTACATATTCTTTTTGAACCACACGCCAAACTCAAACACAATTCTCATTTAGGTAATGGAATGGCTGATCCAAGGCCCGATTTAATAGAACAAATGATCCGCGATTTAGGGAGCAGCGGCAGCATAATAACCTGGAACATGAGTTTTGAAAAAGGCGTCATTGCCAAACTATCCATCGATTTTCCAGAATACGAAGAAGAGCTCATGGCCATCCACAGCAGAATTGTCGACCTGATGCATCCCTTTAGGCCAAAGCAAGGAGTAGTATACAGCGAAGCTTTCGAAGGTAGCTACTCCATCAAAAAAGTGCTGCCTGTTATGGCACCAGAACTTAGTTATTCAGACCTAAACATACAAGAGGGCGGCACAGCTAGCTTTATGTATGGGCAAATGGCTGGGCTCGAACCAAATGAAAGGGAGCAGTTAAGAGAAGATTTGTTAGCTTATTGCCATTTAGATACGCTGGCAATGGTGAAGATTTGGGAGAGGGTGGAGGGGGTGAAATAAGTTAATATTATCAATAATCAATTTGTTTAAACATATTATCAAACTATGACTGCCAACTTAAACGTTATTAGACAATACATAAGACTTTATTATGCCAATCAAATATTGACAAATAGTGGAGGTCCGGAAAAACAAGGGGAGCTTTTTGAGTATGAGCATAATCTAATGTGCGAAATATTGCAAAGACACTATCTTCCACCTTTGCAGCAATATCTTGGTCATTTGTTTGATTATTGTGATAGGGTAATAAATTTAGATACCTGTGAAGCTATCCTCGAGGCTGAGAGTAGGAAATATTTGTTAAGTGAACCCCAAGTTAGGAAGGAAATTCTGAAGGCAATGCTGACTGGTAGTACCAATATTCATAATGGTCTTATAGAGATGAATGTGGATACCTATGTTTACTTTATTTTTATTTGTGAAGCATTTTGTGATGGGTCTAGTACAATAGAAATGGTACTCAACGATATCCGTATTATTGAGAACAAGCCTATACTGCATGAAATGCTTATTTTTCTGCAATCAAGTGTTGAACCCCAAAAAACCCTATTATACAAAGATCTCAAGGCATCAGGTATAAGCATGATTGACCGTTTTTTAAAAATTCCAGAACCAACTGGTCAAATTAGATTATCAGGACTG
>CAMCJW010000188.1 GCA_945875195.1 Chitinophaga pinensis
GTCGAAGCACGTTTCCACCTCGCAAACTGCTCCGGCGTTAAAACCTCCTGGTAATTGCTACAAGTACCAGTTGCCGAAACCACATGATCGGCCGGCACTTTCATGTTTACTTCAAAATTACCAAATACCAAAGAGAACTCTCCCCTACCTGTAAATTGTTTATTGTTCCAACCTTGGTAATCGCTGTACACACACATCCGTGGATACCATTGGGTAATGGTGAAGGTGCAATTGCTATCATTCCCAAACTTTTCGTAACCACCTCTGCCGCCAATCTTCATGCGCTCTGGCAGCTTGTAGTTCCACTTAATTCTGAAGCTAATTTTTTGTTTCGACTTAAGCGGCGTAACCAAATCAATGCGCATCATGGTATAGTTGATGGTGTATTTTAAAGGCTTACCCAAAGTATCGGTAACACTCAAAATATTTACCCCGTATCCTTCTAGATTCTTTTTAAAGTTGAGTCCATCTAGCTGTCCAATAGTAAGCGGATATGATTTTTCGCTGCCATCAAAATTATTCGATTCATTGTTGGGGTTGTGCTGATTTTCATCGAGCTGCAACCACAAATAAGTGAGCACATCGGGTGAATTGTTGTAATAGGTAATTTGCTCTGAGCCATGCAAGCGCAAGCCAACTTCATCTAAGGTGGCATCAATTTTATAATCTGCTTGTTGCTGCCAATAGCTTGCTCCTGGTGCACCAGAGGCGGTTCTATAGGTACCAGCATCTGGCAAAATAGTACCCAATTGTTCAAACTTGTTTCCATGATTGGAGCCAGGATTATTGCGAATGTTCTGTGCATTTGAAGCAAAAATGCCAAGCAATAAAAAAGAAAATGATATAGTATATTTATTCATATTTAAGATTTAATCAAATTGGGAAAACGATCTATTAACAACAACAAGGAAAGTAAAAGTGCCATGCCAGACAAAACTCTTGCACGCAATATCTCTGAGAAGTGAAACACAGTGGTAAGCATTGTTCCCAGTAGAAAAATGAGTGCCACTATTACAATTTGTCCTGCTTCCAATCCAAGGTTAAACGACAAAAGCGGAAAAGCCAATTTGCTTCCAGCGCCTAATAAAGAGTGCAACAAATAACTAAAGCCCAAGCCGTGAATAAGTCCAAAGAAACCTGTAAGCGCATAACTAATACGCATCTTCAAGGTTTGGTTCGAACCGAAAGAAAAAATATTATACAAGGCAGTGATAACAATAGTAAGAGGAATAAGGAATTCAATATAAGCGCTATTGATATTTACCCAACCCAAAACACTCAATGCCAAAGAAACACTGTGACCTACTGTAAATGCAGTAATAAGCCAAAGCAATTTAGCGGTTTGATCCAAGCCATAAGGCACACACAAAACCAATAAAAACAAGATATGATCATACCCGTTTAAATCTGCTATATGTGTAAAGCCCGTTTGAAACCAAAGCCAAAATTCATTCATTTATTGCTACATTTGAAAGTATGCAAACTAAAAAAAATAATTTAAAACTCTTTGTCTTATTATTTCTAGCGGTAATAGGCTTATCATCTCATAAGGCCGCTCATCCTTTTTATTTAAGTGTTACAGAGGTTTCAGTGAAGAGTAAAGAAAAAATTGTGGAGGTAAGTTGCAAAATATTTATCGACGATTTTCAGCAAGCGCTCTTCAATGAGCAAAAAAAATCGGTGAATCTACAAATCAATAATTCTGTTAATAAAGATATCGTTTCCAAATATGTTCAATCTCGTTTATCTATTACCATTGGCAAGCCATTAACACTAAAGTTTCTGGGTTATGAGATTGAAGAAGATGCGGTATGGTGTTACTTTGAATCTCCATTAACTAGCAATTCCAAAAATATTTATATCCAAAACAATATACTGTGTAAAACCTTATCTGGGCAAGCAAATATTGTGCATTGTATATATAACAAACAGCGAAAGAGCACCAAACTCAATTGCCCAGAAACCAAGGCTAGCTTTGGGTTTTAATTTTTTGCCACAAAGGCGCGAAGGCACCAAGATTTATTTTTTATTAAAGCCTGAAGGGCTTAAATTATAATAGCCCCGCATGAAATGCGGGGTTTATGTAATCTACAAATATTTCACAACCCAGAATGGGTTGAATGGTGTAATTGGATTATACCAAGCTTTTAAAACAAGGCAATTGATATAATCAAAATGATCAGTTTTTAAGTATATAAAACATATGATTAATAATGCATTCAACCCATACCTGGGTTGGGCATTTTCTTTGGATCTTTTTAAACCCTGCATACTATGCAGGGCTATTATAATTCAAGCCTTTCAGGCTTATGTCCTTTAAATATATTTTCTCAAAATCAAAAAATACATTTGCGTCTTGGAGCCTTGACAACTTCGCCATAGTCTTCGGTGCCTGAAAGTGGCAAAAATTATTTTTTTGAAACAAGAAACCAAGATTCAATTTCGCCTTTCCCTTTCATGCTAATCATCCCTCTTGGTTCAAAATTAAATTCGGTTTTTAACAAATCGTAGGTGGTAGCCGAAACATTTATTTTTCCAGTTTCGCCATTGCTCTCCATCCTGCTAGCAGTATTTACGGTATCTCCCCATATATCGTATTGAAATTTTTTATGGCCAACAATACCAGCCACCAGAGGACCACTATGAATACCAATACGCATTTCAAAATTCACTCCTAATCCATTCTCTTGCTTTTTAGTTAAAAGAAAGTTTCTGATTTCGATGGCTGCTAGCGACAATCTTTTTGCATGGTCCTTTTGTTCTGTTGGTATACCTGCTGCTGCCATGTATGAATCTCCGATGGTCTTAATTTTCTCTACGCCATGCTTTTCAACAATTTTATCAAATGCCTGAAAATAGTTGTCTAATTCGGCAACCAAGTTTTCCGGTGTCATGCCAGCTGCCTGCTCAGTAAAATTGATGATATCGCAAAACATCACACTAGCAGAAGTATATAACCTAGGTTTTGCCTTGCCAAATATTTTGAGTTCATCTGCAATTTCCTCGGGCAAAATATTGAGTAATAGTTCATCACTCTTTTTCTTTTCGTAGGCCAATTGTTCGGTGCGTTTTTCAACCAATTTTTCTAGCGTGGCATACATCCTTGCATTCTCAATTGATACTGCCACTTGCCCGGCCAACATTCTAAGCAAAGCTACCCGCTCCGCGGTAAATACATTTGCCAACGAATGGTGGCTCATGTATATAATTCCAGCAATTTTATTTTGATGCACAAAAGGAATACACAAAATAGACCTTAAATGATTTGCTATGATAAAAAGGTCGTCGCTAAATGGATGATTACTGATAGCATCTTCTAAAATTAAAGTATCTCGCGTTTGAATAGCATAATTTAAAATTGAACTAGGAATGGCAATATTATTGTTATCTGGCTTAGAAACATCGCCAGCAGCTGTCATCCTTAAAATAGCCTCAAAGCCATTAGTTTCATTGGGTAATAAAAACACGCCTTCGGTGGCTCCTGCATTTTCCATAGCAAAAAACAGTAACCTATTCACCAATTTGTCTAACTCTATTTCTGCCGTTAAAGCTTGGGTAGTTTTAATAATGGTTAAACTATCAAAGGACGTTACATCTGATGTAGAAATATTTCCTAAACTTACCTTTTGAACCGATTTGCTAAAGTATGTTGCATATTGTTTGGCAAAAAAACCAAGCAAGCCATTGGCGTTTACTTTGGTTAAAAACTGTTGCAATTCCATAGCCGTACTGGCGGCCTCGGCGCCCAATTGAATAGCTACTTGGTGCTTAAAAAGTAATATTAAAGGAATGGCAGCTGGTATACCAAAGCCATCTTTTGTAGCCGTATGGTAAGCTTCAAAATACAAATGTTTTTCGGGCATTCCTTTAACATAAAAATGCTTTTCTGCTTCTAAAGTATCTAGCATCCAAAGAAAATTACTGGATTGCATTTTTTTAAAATCAGCCAATATTTTACTTGCCTTTTTAGCTGCTTTACTATACTTATTTTCTGCCTCATTGGCAATGAGTGCAGCCATGAAATCAGCAAAAGGCTGACTCCATGAACTAATTCCTCCTTTGAAGTGCTTAATGGTATTGGCTATTTCCCTTATTGCCGCAACATTGTTGTTGTACAAATAAAATATAACAGCTCTGTGTAAATAATAATTAAATAAAGTTACCTCATCATTTTTAGCAGTTTCTTCAGCAATAAATGCAGCATCATAATTGGCATTTACCAGAATCAATTCGCTGTTGGTTTTACCAAGCAAATGTTTATTGTATTCTAAACTCAGCGTTGTTTTTTGAATGTGACTATGTAAGTTATACCTGCGCATAAAATCGATGGCATATTCACCATCAGCTACCTGCTTATTTATTTCTACGCCCAATAAATTTTGAAGCCAATTGTAGGAAAATAAATTCCATCCAGCATATTGCATATTACCTGTGGCCAAACTTGCACGGTGATAATTGAGTGCCAAAGGAAGTGCCTTTTTAATGGGCTCTTTGAGATACATTAAAAACATGTTATCTGTAAACCCAACCTGCCCCAACATGGTGCCGCTACCCATTTTATTGGCCAATACCAACGATTGTTTTCCAATGGTATATGCACTTGCTTTAGCCTTAAAAATTCCAGATAACACAATCCCATAAGAAATATAAATGGCAGCAGATTCTGGGGCATTTCCATACTTTTTACTCACCTGAATTCCATGAAATAACAGTAAAGGATAAACAGTGCTACCACTTAAAAAATAAGCCGGTAAGGCAGCATTGATAACACGCATGATTTGCAAACCATGAGGGTCTGTCATTTCTGGTAAATTACCAATTTTGTCGATATCCTTATCAGGAAAACGCATTCGTGTTGTTAGGGCAGCCACAATAATTTTTCCAGTACTTGCCTTTGCAGGAATTTTTACACGTAAATCGAACAATGCCATTTGAGTAAGCTCTGTTGCTTTTGCAAAATTACCAATGGACGTATGTGAACGAATGAGCATTTCGAAAATGCTAGACCTATCAAGTAAATTACTTGTTTGGGAAATTAACTGTTCAATTTTTTCGGAAGCTTCTGTGTGTTTGCCACATAAATAGGCACTTTCTACATAGGCCACAGAAGCAACTAAATTTGGCACACTGTTGCTGCCTATGAGTGTAAAAGCTGCATCCAAATATTCGTATGCAATAGCAAACGCCGCGCTTCTAGTAGCGCCTATTCCGGCCTTTTCCAAAACACCAGCACAAATACTTGTATAATGGGTATTTGCAATTTTTTCTTTGGCAATTAAAAAATGTTTGGAAGCAGCAAATAAACTGTCGTCGCTAATTCCTTCTTCAAAATAAAATTGGGCGCAAGAAAAATGCAAATCCAGCAATTCTTTATTTGGAATCCGCTTGTACAAAGCTTGCTGTAATCTGTCGTGATTAAATTGAAAACTCAATTCCAATTGTTGCAACTCCAAATAATCTGGCAAGTATTTATAATCGTTGGAAACTGGGGTAATAATATTTTCGGTAATGGCTTTCCATAATTTCTGGTGAACCTGAGCTTGGCTTTCACCTAAAAACTTAGCCAATAAATCTAAAGAAAAGGTATTCCCCAAAACCGATGCAGCGCTGAGAGCTGTGAGCGTTTCTTGCGGTAATAAACCTAATCTGTCTAGAACTATCTCAACCAAATCATCCCCCGTAGCAACCTCCTTTATTTTTGCAACATCCCACTGCCAACAAGCATCTTCTATATTTAACCACAATGCCTTATTATCATACAACCATCCTAAAAACTGGTGAATCAAAAAAGCGTTGCCTAAAGTTTTGTCGTGAATCAACTTAATCAGTTCACTTAAATCTTGATTGTC
>CAMCJW010000189.1 GCA_945875195.1 Chitinophaga pinensis
GGTTATATTGTTGTTCAGACAGACGAACCCAACAATCAAAAAAAAAACTCCTAGGCTCACTCGAGGCTAAACTCATTTTCTCTCTTTTCTTTTCTGTTCCGCTTGCCTTGCATATGGTTTTTTCATGGGCGCCATTGCACAATCCAATAGTGCAGTTAATTCTTTCTATTCCGGTATATGCTATGGGTTTGTGGTATTTTGGCAAAAGTGCCTATCACAGTTTAAAGTCTGGTGTACCCAATATGGATGTACTCATTTTTATTGGTGCTGCTTCTGCCTTATTCTACAGTGTTTTTGGAACCTACTATTTTTATGGTACCCATAAAGTTCATGAGTATTTATTTTTCGAAACTGGTGCTACCATTATTTCTTTGGTGCTTTTTGGCAATGTAATTGAAAAGCGTTCAGTAAAAAAAACAACCAACGCACTAAAAGGATTAAGTGCCATGCAAGTTAAAACTGCAAAGTTAATGACCATGCATGAGGGCCATCTTCATACCCAAGAAATTGAAGTAAGTTTACTTAAAAAAGGCGATTTGCTTCAAATCAATTCAGGTGATATTATTCCCATAGATGCAGATTTGGTAAAGGGTGAAGGTGATTGCGACGAGCGGTTGATGAGTGGAGAAAGCCTACCGGTTCACAAAAAAATTGGTGATAAATTAGTTGGTGGTACCATACTCATCAATGGTAATTTACAAGTAAGGGTTAACACCATTCTAAAAGATAGTGTCTTGTCGCAAATCATTGAAATGGTTAAAAAGGCCCAAGGTTCCAAACCACAAATTCAAAAATTAGGCGACCAAGTAAGTGCCATTTTTGTACCAGCGGTTGTAGCCATTTCACTGGCAACTTTTTTGTTTTCGTTTTTTTATCTTAGTTTAGGTTCGGCCCAAAGCATGCTAAGAGCTGTAGCTGTTTTGGTTATTTCTTGTCCTTGCGCCATGGGTTTGGCAACACCTACTGCTATTATGGTGGGTATTGGTAAAGCTGCTAAAAGAGGCATATTAATTAAAGGTGGTGATGTTCTAGAAAACTTTGCCAAAAGTGATAAAATAGTTTTTGATAAAACTGGTACACTTACCACGGGCAATTTTTTATTTACAAATTTTTGGTTCGAACCAAAGCAAGATGATGCATTAAAAAATATAATTTTTGGCATGGAGAAACATTCTTCTCACCCCATTGCCAAAGCTTTGATTGAGCAACATGCTAATTGGTTTGTTTCAACACCAAACTTTACTCAAATACAAGAGGAAAAGGGTAGAGGAATGATGGTTAAGGATGAACAAGGTATTGTTTGGAAATTTGGTTCGGCTAATTACTGCCAAATAAATGGGAGTGAGGCAGATTTGTTACTAACTAAAAATGATATTTTAGTAGCTTACTTATCCATCTCAGATAGCCTAAAAGATGGCGCTAAAGATTTAATCAGCTATTTAAATACGCAGCAGGTTGAAAGTGTTTTACTGAGCGGCGATCATAAAAAAAAGGTAATGGATATTGCTTCAAACCTAGGTATAACAAATTTTTTGGCAGAACAACTACCAGCCCAAAAATTACAATATGTAATAAACGCTCAAGCCACAAAGCCTCTTGTAATGGTTGGAGATGGCGTTAACGATGCTCCTGCACTGAGTAAAGTTTCTGTTGGAATATCTTTTGCGAAAGGAAGTGATATTGCCATACAAGCAGCAAATTTGGTGATTATGCGCAACGATTTAATAGCGCTTAAAGAAGCGCATATCATTAGCAAACAAACCTATGAAACCATTCAACAAAATTTGTTTTGGGCTTTTTTCTATAACATTGTTTGCATACCACTGGCTGCAGCAGGTTTTATGCATCCCATGCTAGGCGCTTTGTCTATGGCATTTAGTGATGTTATCGTCACAGGCAATTCATTGCTGCTAGGTATTAAAAAAGTAAAAGCGAATCAATCCTAAGACCGACTCGCTTTTTACAATTAGGTATTTATAGTTTATTCTTTAATAAACCTTGCTTGGTAAGTTCTTCCTTCATTTTCACCTTTAACAAAATACACGCCGGGTAATAAATCACCAATGTTAAAAGTAACCTCGCCAGTATTAGGAGAATAGGTAGTAGTTGTTGGAAACAACTGCCCCATGATATTGTAAATTTCATAAGTAGCTTTGGCATTGTAATTGCTAACCACTACATGCAAAATATTTTGAGCTGGGTTTGGAAAAGCTTTTAAGCCTGCTTCTTTCTCCAACTCCTGCAAAGCAGTTGGCATTTTTATTAAAAAATCAATGGTACTAGAATCTAATTGGTCTAACTGATTAGATAAACCTACAATTTTAAAGAAGGTTCTAACTTTAACATATATTTGTATTTTACCGGTATCGGATGCCATTGGTATTCCAGTCATTTTTGCACATCCTTTGGCACCACCAGCCCATGTTCTACGGGCATTATCACAAATATAACTAAAGCTACTTGGCAAATCACTAATTTCAACCACTGTGGCAGAATCCACTTTTATATTATATAAATTGCCGCTATAATTAATTTGCGTGTCTTTAGGCACAATTAAAGTAAGTGTTTGCTCAAACCAAGTACCTACAATTCCATCTGGCATTCTATTTGGATAAAGCCCCGGTTTTGTATAATTTGGGTCTGGTGTACATTGCGCATTGGCCATAATGCCAATCATTGCAAAAAGTAATGTTAAGTATATTTTTTTCATGTATTTAACGGTTATTTAAATCAAAGATAAGAATTTTTTTTTAAAAAATCAGCTAGTATTAGTTAACTGACCAAAATCTGGATTTATGAAATACTTATCCAAAAGCTCAAGTGCCTCATTTTCCTGTTCAATCCAATAAATTTTAAGTCCAGATTTTTCCATTTTTCTAAAATAAGTCATTTGCCTTTTTGCGAATTGCTGAATGGCCACTCCAAGTTTTTCCACCAATTGCTCTTGGCTGATATGGCCCAATAAATAACTTGAAATCCATTTATATTCTAATCCAAAATGCGCCAATCTTTTTGCTTCAACACCTTCGTTCATTAATCCTTCTACCTCCTCAATTAATCCTTCTTTTAACCTACTTTGAAGTCTTAACACTATATTTTCTCTCCGCATTTCAAGGTTTGGGTTCAAGCCAATTATAATTGGATGGAGCGATTGTGAATTTGGTAATATTAAATTTGGATGTGCCAATAAATACAGCCCAATTTCTATTGCTCTAATCAATCTTTTTTTTGTAGCTACATCAGCAGTTTTTTTGTATTCTGGCAAATCCATTAACTCAAAAGTTGTTAATAAATCACTGTAATCTTGGTTCAAATAAATGAAACGTTGTTGCTCATTAATTGGGATTGCTGTGTACTGATAATCTTTGATCACTGCCTCTAAATACAAGCCACTTCCTCCACAAACTATGGGTATTTTTTTGTTGGCCTGAACCAATTGAAATGCTTTTTTAAAATCTTGCTGGTATTGGTAAATATGATAGCTTGTGTTTGGGTCAACCAAATTTATTAGGTGATAGGGGATAGGCTTATTATCATAAAAATATTCTTTTAAATCTTTACCTGTGCCAATATCCATTTTTTGGTAAACCATCCTGGCATCGGCACTCAATATTTCACCATTCAATATTCCTGCAAGCTTTACAGCTAATCGTGTTTTACCGCTAGCAGTGGGCCCAAGAACCACAATTGAATCATGTGTTTTTTTGTTTATCAAAATATTCTTAAATCTAAAACCATTTTCTTACTCCCCGAATTTTGAACAGCAATATAATTTTTCACTGCTAACTTGTGTGCATCCATCTCTTTTTCAGAATATCGCTTATAGGTTTTTGGATCAATATAAAACATATGCTCTGGCGTATTTCCTTTGTCTATAAAGCCCATTTTGGCAAATGAATTTCCATTGCCCCAATCTAAATCTATATAGGTCATAATGTGTTGCGCATGCTTTTCTCTAATGAAATGTTTGATGAGTTTTTGTAACCCTCCAGTTACAGTAAAGCCTTGTTTATTGGCAAATCTAATCAATTCGTAAGACCTATAAAGAACCTTCGAATCTGTCATTACTCGCGATTTACTAAAGGCCATGGCAGCAAGCAATTCGCCTTTGTATTGGAGGCCGTATTTAAATGCAAAGCCAGAACTTCCTTGAAAATGGTTCTGCTCAAAAAATAAATCGGCACTCGGCTTATCAATTTTTATAATTTCGCACAACCTAGCAGAAATAGTTTGGTTCAAACCCAACAAGTTTTTTACCCTAAAAGCTACCATTATTGGATTTTTAAGCCATTGGTCCTCAAAAATATGAACCACTTTTAGAGTAGTTATCTGCTTTTCAGAAAATTGATGCATATCATTTTTTTTTGACCCTAAGAGATGTAAAAAAATGGTTAACGATTTTTTTTTAATGATAAACTCCCCTGAATTAGGTTGTTCAATTTCGGTTTGATTCAACCCAATTGAAGTTAACAATGATATAAAATCTATACTAAAGGAATTATTCACACTTCAAAGAAATACAAATTGGATGAATCTTGATATTTTAATTGAATTTAGTTTCATTACAGGCATTAAAATTTAGGTGTTTTGTATTGAAAAGAAATAGATTTTCTCGTATGCATTTTTTGTTGTGCTTTGAATATACTTACAATCAAAAGTGATACAGAACTAACTAACTACCAATTGCAAAGTGTTCCTAGTTTTTTGCTCTATCAATAGTTTTTTGCCACCTGTTAATTGCGCTAATTCTTTATTGGTGTAATTGGTGAGGGTAATTAATTCTACCGGCTCGTTGGTTTTAATCGAATAGTTTTTTTCTAAATGTTGTATAAGTACTTTAACTTTATTTGGCTCATTGTCTATGCACACACTAAAACTAATGGCAGAGTTTTGCATTAAATTAATCTTTATTCTTTTTTCTGCAAAGGAGTTAAAAATATTACTCAAATTATCTTCTAAAATAAATGAAAAATCTTTACTGCTAAGCGATAGGAGCAACTGATTTTCTTTTACTATGATAGTTGGTAAATGATTTTCTATTTCTTTGCTCACGCCAACTATGGTGCCGGCTGCTTCGGGGTTCATAAATGATTTAACAAATAATGGAATATTCTTACTCTGCAATGGTTGTATGGTTTTTGGGTGAATAACTGTAGCCCCATAATATGCCATTTCAATAGCCTTTGGATAGCTAATGGCATCAATTTTAATTGCATCTGCAAATTTCTTTGGATCAGCATTCATTACCCCTTCAACATCTTTCCAAATTGTTACATTTTCTGCCTCTAATCCATAAGCAAAAATTGCTGCTGAATAATCAGAACCTTCTCTTCCTAAAGTTACTGTAAAGTTATCTTTATTTCGGCCAATAAAACCTTGTGTTACTACCAATTGCTTTTTTACTATAGGCCTCAATTTGCCAGCTATTAATTTCTCAGTTGACTCCCAATCAACTTTACCTTCTCTATAAGTATTGTCAGTATGAATAAAATTTTGAGCATCCATCCAACGGTTTTTAATGCCAGCCTCATTCAGGTAAGCGCTCAATATCCTGGAGGAAATGATTTCTCCGTAACTCACAATTTGATCATAAACTTTATCAAAATTAGCATCAGGTACATTTTCTAATTCACATTCCAATTCAATGAAAAGATTTTCAATGTCGTCATACGTATGCGATGAACTGCTTATCAAAAGACCTTTTATAATTTCGTTATGAAATATTTTTACTTGTTGGTAAATTTCATACTTCTCATCATTTCTTTCAAAATAGGCTTTTGCTAAGAGTTCTAAAGCATTGGTACTTTTCCCCATAGCGCTCACTACAAC
>CAMCJW010000190.1 GCA_945875195.1 Chitinophaga pinensis
CTTAGGGGAAAATTTAAAACCACCCCTCAATTATTTCCACACTGGCTATTGGTAAATCCATGATGAATAAATACATTCGTGATGAAACTAGAAGAGCCCCCGCATAGGCGGGGCACGCTGTGTGAAGGGAGACTTTCAAGCACGGTTCCGTGGGAACGTAAGGGTGAAATTTCCTTGTGTGAACCGATTATAGGCTATGGTATGACCAGCAGACAACAGAGTTTTCAAACGGCATTTTCATTATATTTATGCATAACTTAGCTGACTTTATAGCAGACTTTTAAATAGTTAATTAATTTTTCCCTTTCCGCATTTTTCCATAGCACATTGCAGCACACTTTTAAGCTGCCCGTCACTTAGCACAATAAGCAGCCACAAAAAGAGCTGCAATTTTTTAACCCAAATTGAAAATACCCATCAAACAGCATATCGTATTGTTTTATTATTGCAAAAAAAGAGTTTTGACATACTCGATAATGGAATTAACCATTGCTTTTATTCTTTTTTGATTTACCTTTGCCTCGTTGAAAAAAGTACTGTCAATTTTATTGGTGTTAGCCCTGTTTTTTCAGTTCTCAATTAAAATTGGAATTGTAGGCTATTTTATAATACACCAAGATTATATCGAAAAGTATTTGTGTATTAACAGAGATAAACCTGAATTAGAGTGCAGAGGTAAATGCCAACTAAAAAAGCAACTTCAAAAGGAAGCAGAAAATGAGCGTAAACTCCCATCATCTTCGGTAAAAGAAATAATTGAAACGCTAGTCTTCTTTGAAACACACACCATTACAGCTGGATTGTTTTTAAACCAACAACCACAAATCAAGTTTTTTGCATATTCATTCAGTTGCATTCAAGCAACGCTTGATACTCCCTTTCATCCTCCTTGTGTTTAAGTTGAGTAAAACAAACGTTTGTTTCGTTTAAATTTTCCTATTTCTCACTTAAATCATTAATAGTATGAAATTTCATAAAATGTTGGTAACATTTTGTTGCCTCCTTGTTGCATCTATTGTTTATGCAGCACCACCCGATACATTATGGGTAAAAAAAGTGCATCCCGAAGGAAATGGATGCAATAGCGTAGCATTTTCAAAAGATGGCTCTCAGCTATTAGCTGGAACTAACTGCCACAATGCTTTCGCTAAGTTATATAATACATCTACTGGTGCTGAGCAGTGGACGTATACTGATTCTAATCTCATGTGTTTTATGGATGTTAAATTTTCTCCCAATGGTGAGCGGTTTGCTATTATGGAGGAGTTTGGTATCTTGTTGATTTTTGATTACTCTGTAAATCCACCCGTTCGTATTGCCCAGGTGGATACACGAAGCAACGCTTCTCTAGCACTAACATTTGCTCCAAATAATCAATCCATAATTACTTCTGGTTTTGATGATTCGATTAGGGTTTTTAATCTCGTAACAAACATGCAAACACGTGCGTTTGGTGTACACACTAATATGTATGCTATTACAACAAATGTTAAAGGAGATTTGATAGCAACGGGATCTCAAAACGGGTCAATTCGCATTTGGGATACTACAGGAAACATGATTCGAAGTATTGCAGCATTTACTCAATCTGTGCCTGTAAGAAGTATTGCATTTAATCAAGAAGGAACACGTTTGTTCTGTTTAGGACAGAATGGACAGTTTAGAAGTTATTTTACCAACAGCTGGCAGCTTGATACTTCGTTTAGTGCGCATAATTCAACAGGTACAGGAATATCAATGTCACCAGATGGATTGTGGTTTGCAACTTGCGGAGGGCAAGGCAAAGCAACACTTTGGAGCACGAATAGTTACGAGCCATTCCATTCACTCGAGTTACCTATGCTTGGCACTTTAAATGGTTTAGCAATTGCTCCTGATGGAAAAAAGGTGGCGTTAGCAAGTTCACTTGGTTTCGCTGCAATGTTTGATATACAAAATGTGCCTACGAGTCTAAAAGAGAATGTTGCATTCAATAACCCTGTATCGCTTTATCCAAACCCATTATCTGATGTACTTAAAATTGATATCAACCAACACGCGCCTGTGCTTATCCGAATTTCAAATCAACTTGGACAAGTTATTTGGGAGCAAACAGTACATTCAACTCTGAGCATCCAAACAAGCGAATGGCAAAGCGGGTGTTATGTGGTTCAAAGTTATGTGGATGAAAAAATACATCTTACAAAACTTATCAAATAATAGGGAACTATATTAAAACGCAAATTTTTCAAAGTACAATGAACGTTGAATCCGAACGGATATTTAATTTTTGTGGTTCCATACTGAAAGTGGCCATACTCCTTATGCTAAGCATGAGCGCCAATCAAACACGGGCTTGTGATGCTTGTGGATGCTCTGTTAATGCAAATTACTTTGGTATTCTTCCCCAATTTAATAAACATTTTATTGGTGTGCGAATGTTGCAAAGTAACTTTGATATGAAACATACACCAACCCTTGTTCCGAAAGCTGATCCTTATTTTAAGGAGCAACTTAACCGCTATGAAATTTGGGGAAGGTATTATATGACCAAGCGAATTGTGGCATTTGCCAGTGTACCTTGGCAAAACAATATCAGAATGGATCAAGGTATTACAACCTCTTATCAGGGACTAGCTGACGCCACGTTATCTGCTAATTACATTGCGATAAATACAGGCGACAGCGGGCGTTTAATGACGCGAAATACCTTAATGATAGGAGCAGGTATAAAATTGCCTACCGGTAAATTTAGTTCAGATAGACCTGCTTCAATTCAAACAGGAACGGGTACATGGGATTATAACTTTAACATCATTTACACCATTAGGTATAAAAACTGGGGGTTGAATGCAGATGCCACCTATCGAATTAACGGTAGCAGTGAAACGTATCAATATGGAAATCGATTGATATCAAGTGCTCGGTTATTTTACTGGCGTAAAATTCGCAGTATTTCTTTGCTTCCAAATGCTGGTGTGCTTTTTGAACGCGCGGCTCAAGACAAAAGCAATGAAATTCCCCAAATTTATACCGGAGGCAATGGAATCTACTTTGCACCTGGTATCGACATGTATTTAAGGCGTTTTGTGTTGGGCTTCAACATCACCGTTCCAATCAATGAAACATTAAACAATGGGTATGCCAACACCCAAAATCGTTTGGCAACACAACTTTTATTTCTTTTTTAAATAACAAATAACAACATGAAAATTAATAACAAAATCAACCTTGTTGCAGTGTTTATATTAGCTGCAATTTTCTTTTTAAGCAGTTGCAAAAAAGATGACCATGTGCATGATAATGACCACGCTGAACCAACTATCACTTTTCAATCGCCAACTCAAGGTGCAAGACTTAGCGAAAGCGATACCTTGTGGTTGCGGGTAAATATTTCATCAGAAGATGATTTACACGATTATATTATTGAGGTAACAAAAGTTGCCGATGGGTTGTCAGTGTATAAATATGATGGACACTCGCATAATAAGTCAGTTACAACCAATTTGTATTTTATGCCGAATGTTTCTGCAGATACCGAAATGAAACTATTGGTAAAAACGCTTGATCATAATGGTAAGGCTACTGAAAAAAGCATTACGTTCACTGTATTAAATACCCAAAATGCAGTTAAACCGGTTATCAATATTTTATCGCCAACTTCAGGTATGGCAAATAATGGCCAAACAATTAGTATTAAGGGTAATATTACGCATGATAAAAACCTAAAATCGGCTCGTATTTGGTTAACGCAAAACAATACAACTGTAATGGATTACACCAAGAGTGATATTGCATCCAATACGTTTGCATTTGATACCACACATGTGATTAACGCAACTACACATTCTGACTATGTGCTTACCATAATTGGTACCGACATGAATGATGTGGAAGCTTCTAAAACGTTTAGCTTTCATGTGTATCCGTAAAATCCTATTTTATTAAATCAATTATTTTATTTATCAAGTATGAAAACAACTTTTTTTTATGCAATGCTAATATTGGCCATCGCAGCTTGTTCAAGTGGAACGAATACTTCTCAAACAAGCAACGAATCACAAAATACGCAACCAACCGTTGAGGCTAAGGTCGCAGTTATTGAACCTCCTGCTGAAATTAATGAGTTACTGAATAAACATACCTGTTTAACATGCCATGCAGCGGCAGAGCGTGTTGTGGGGCCTTCATATGTTGATGTAGCAAAACGAAATTATACTGCTGATGAAATCGTAAGTTTAATTTACAATCCAAAGCCTGAGCATTGGCCTGATTATCCTCCAATGATTGGTTTACCTAAAGTTCCTAAAGAGGATGCACTTAAAATTGCCAATTGGATTATTTCACTTAAATAATAAAAACATATGAAAACGTTAATTATAACAATCGCAACAGTATTTATTGCAAATATTGCAAATGGTCAAGGAATTATGGCCAAGTGGCCTCAACTTAAATCTTTTCATGGGGTAATGTCGCAAACGTTTCACCCCAGTGAAGAAGGAAACCTAACGCCAATTAAAACACGAAGTGGTGAAATGGCTCTTAAAGCAGATTCTCTAGCAGCATCAACTATTCCGGCTGAATTTGATAAGCCTGAAATACGAAAGGCGGTAATTCAACTTAAATTGGATAGCAAAAAACTTGATGAAATGATTAAGCGAAAAGCCAGTACTGATGCTGAAATTACAAAAGCACTCAGCGACTTACATGATGTATTTCATCAGATAGTTGGTTTATGTAAAAATGAAGACCATCATTAGTGAGCGTGATGTATAAACAGTTAATCATTGCAGTAAGCATCTTTACGGTGCTTACTGCTTGTGAGGATTCTAACTCACAAAAGGCCATCAAACTCGAGAAAACAATTTTTGCAATTCACGATTCAGTGATGCCAAGAATGGGTGAAATTGTGGCTCTTCGAAAATCTATTGAACAATTAATAGAATTAGATTCTACAACGCGGTCAGCTGACTCGCTAAACATTACTTTAAAATCAGTAATAAAAGCAGATAGGGATATGATGGATTGGATGCACCAATACAAATCACCCAATATGAAATCAGACACTGCTATTGCTTATCTCACAAATGAGTTAAAAAAAATAAAAAAAGTTGAAGAACAAATTAACGGACTGCTTTCAGAAAAGCCTTAGTATATTAATAGTTGTTTCGATATTATCTCTTAGCTCTTCGTGCAACCCAAATAACGAACTTCCAATTTATGGGAATAGAGATGTTAAGGTAAGCATTGTAGATGGCAAAGAAGTGATAGATACGATTTATGCCACGATTCCTAATTTTAGACTCATTAACCAAAATGGTGATACAGTTACAGAGAAGGTAATGGAAGGGAAAATAGCTGTGGTAGATTTCTTTTTTACAACATGTCCAACCATTTGCCTAATTATGAAAAGAGAGATGATTCGGGTATATCAAGAGTTTCAACAAAACGAAAAAAATCAAGCAGACCATATTTTCCCTTACTCAAAAGGTGGACAGACAGATATTGACAATGCACAAGTACTATGTAACTATCATAATAAAAGAAAAGGTGCAAGAACTTAACCCAAATTTGGCTGCCTACAACAAGCAGTTTGGCAAAAGCACGGCAGAAGTGCTAAATTGGGCGTTTGGAATTCTATCAACTTTTGTACTAAATTTGAGCAGACGTTTTCCAAAGCCGTACCTTCGCCAAGCTGCCGAACCGTCAGACTATCTAAAAACTCCTCTGTAAATGTGGAATAGTTTGCAAGTAGTTTTTATGTATTTACTTGCTCATGAATTAAATTTGCCTATGCAATTTATTCAAGGAAAAGATAGGGATCAAAGTGTATTATTTCCTCA
>CAMCJW010000191.1 GCA_945875195.1 Chitinophaga pinensis
GTGCATATAAAAAAGTTGGGTACAAAAAATGCATGGCGCAATTTAATATGTTTGCGGCATTGATTGATACATTTAAGCCTTGTAGGTATTTTTATTTATTAAATATCTGAGTCGATGCCTATTTTTGCTACATGAATATTGACTTAAAAGGTAAAAATGCCCTAGTTTGTGGTAGCACCAAAGGCATTGGATTTGCTATTGCCAAACAATTTGCGCTGTTGGGAGCCAACGTAACCATGATGGCCAGAAATGGTGCATTGCTAGAAAAAGTTATTAGAGATCTCCCTTGTACCGAAGGTCAAAAACACGATTTTTTAGTAGCAGATTTTAGTAAACCAGAACAAGTAAAAGAAGCTATTGAAACAAAGGTTCAAGCACATTATACTTACCATATATTAATTAATAACAGCGGTGGACCAAGTCCGGGACCAGCCTTAGGTGCTAAAGAAGAAGAGTTTGTAAATGCCTTCAATACACATTTAATTAGCAGTCATTATTTGGTTCAAGGCGTGGTAAACGGCATGAAACAAAATGGCTTTGGACGTATCATTAACATTATTTCTACCAGTGTAAAAATTCCTTTGAAAGGATTGGGTGTATCCAATACCATTAGAGGAGCTGTTGCCAATTGGAGCAAAACCTTGGCAACAGAATTAGCGCCAATGGGCATTACCGTGAATAACATATTACCAGGTGCAACAGGAACAGATAGGTTAAAACAAATTATTGAAGGAAAGGCAGTAAAGCAAAACGAAAGCATAGACGAAGTAAACAAAGAAATGCTGTCGGAAATTCCGATGAACCGCTTTGCACAACCAGATGAAATTGCTTACGCAGCGTGCTTCCTAGCCAGCGATTACGCAGCCTACATCATCGGAATCAACATCCCAGTAGACGGCGGTAGAACAGGGAATTTGTAGAAGGCCGCTGCTGGCGTCTAGCTGCTGGCGTCTGGCATCTGCCTCTCGGTAATTCGGGAGGTTACCGTCAGTTATAATTAACGATTAGTTAAAAACAGCGTTCATTTAAAAAATAAAAAGCTAGAGGCTAGAAGCCAGGTGCTAGTATCTATTAGCTAAAATAGTCCATTCATCTCCGCCTCAATGCGCGAAATGATCAATCCCAGTTGTTCGGCATTTTCTGCGAAGTTCATATCATCTACCTCTATAATCAGGTGTTTAGGCTTGTAACCACTGATCCAACCTTCATAGCGTTCGTTCAATCTTTTTAGATAATCTAATCGGATGCTATCTTCATAATCTCTGCCACGCTTTTGGATATTGTTTACCAAATGTGGAATAGAAGCTCTGAGGTAAACCAATAAATCTGGCGGTTTAACTGTTTGGCTCAAAGAATCAAACATCTTTTCGTAAGTATCAAAATCGCGGGTACTCATGAGGCCCATGCTATGCAGGTTAGGCGCAAAAATATGTGCATCCTCATAAATGGTTCTATCTTGAATGATGTTCTTCTTTGATTTTTGCAATTGCAGCAAAGTATTGTACCTTGAATTTAAAAAGAAGATCTGCAAATTGAAACTCCAACGCTGCATATCTTCATAAAAATCAGAGATATAAGGATTGTCTTCCACATTTTCATAGTGTGGCTCAAACTTATAATGCTTAGAAAGCAATGTAGTTAAGGTGGTTTTACCTGACCCAATATTTCCGGCGATGGCTAAATGCATGTTTACTTGTTCTAATTAAATTCTATTGCAAAAAACAATATTAAAATGTAATCAACAAATGTATATGAGTTTAGTGGATAATTTTATTACAATTTAAAATCTTTGAAAATTTTTGAGTTCCCTCTAATTTTAACCATATTGCTAAATGAATATACAATTTTATGGTGCTGCAGAAATGGTAACTGGCAGCAAACATTTAATAACCACACCCAAAGGCACCAAAATTTTGTTGGATTGCGGCTTGGTTCAAGGCCATTTAGAACAAAGAGACGACCTCAATAGGCATTTTGGGTTTAACCCAGTTGATATAGATTATCTTGTTTTATCGCATGGGCACATAGATCATAGCGGTTTGATCCCACGACTGGTGAAGGAAGGATTTCAAGGAATTATATTTTGTACCGCAGCAACCAAAAGCTTGTGTGAAATTATGTTGGCAGATTCTGCCCATATTCAAAGCTCCGATTTAAAATATATCAATAAACGCAGGGCAAAAAAAGGCTTAGAAACCATTGAACCCATTTATGATATAGAGGATGTTAACCAAGCCATATCCATGATGGAGGAACTGGGCTATGATGAACAACTAAAAATAGATTCTGAAATAACACTTAGCTTCAATGATGCGGGACACCTATTGGGTAGTTGCATCGTAAACCTAGATATATCAATTGGTTCAAACCGAAAAAAACACATAACATTTAGTGGAGATATTGGCAGGTATAAGGACCCGATTTTAAGAGACCCACAACCTTTTAGGCAATGCGATTATTTGATTTGCGAAAGCACTTATGGAGATAGATTGCATGCTTTGGTTGGTGATGCAGAAAAAGAATTATTAGATATCATTCACCACACTTGCATTGTAAAGAAAGGCAAACTCATCATCCCTGCCTTTAGTGTAGATAGAACCCAAGAAATAATATACATACTTGATAAGGCCGTGAATGAAGGTCGCATGCCCAATATAAAAGTTTTTGTAGATAGTCCGTTGTCTGTAAAAGCTACAGGAGTAATGCGCAAACACCAAGAATGTTATAGAGAAGAATTTGTGGATTATGTGAGTATGGATGGAGATCCTTTTGGCTTTAAAAACCTTACTTATATTAGTGAGTTAGAAGAATCAAAAGCATTGAACAATATGGCCGAACCTTGTATCATTATATCGGCAAGTGGCATGGCAGAAGCTGGCAGAATCAAGCACCATATTATGAACAATATTGAGGACCCTAAAAACACCATTTTGATGGTTGGGTATTGCACACCAGAAAGCTTGGGAGGTAAATTAAAAAATGGCGAAAAATTGGTGCGCATATTTGGCGAAGAATTTGGGGTGAAGGCAGAAGTAAGGTCCTTGGATTATTACAGTGCCCACGCAGATTACAACGAAATATTTGAATGGCTCCAATGCCAAAATAAAAAGAAAATACAGCAAATTTTCTTGGTACACGGCGAGTTAAAAACCTTAGATATTTTTAAACAAAAAATGTTGGAGAAGGGCTATGAAAATATCACCATTCCGCATTTGAGGGAGAAGTTTGAGTTAATTTAAATAAACCCTGTTTTTGCGGCTTTATGAGCCAAATAATGGGGTTTCAGATATTTCAACTACCTTTGCGCTCTTATTATGAGTGAATTAAATCCGATGTATGCCATGGTGGCCAAGACCCAATTTGGGTTAGAACAAATATTAGCAGAAGAGTTGCGACAATTAGGGGCAGAAGAAGTTGAAGCACATAACCGTGCTGTGAGTTTTAAAGGTGATTTAGCTGTAATGTACAGAGCAAATCTTTGCTTGAGAACTGCCTTAAAAGTATTGGTGCCTATCAATAAATTTAGGGCTAATAACGAAACTCAATTATACGATGGCATCAAAAAAATAAATTGGGGTCAGTACCTCGAAAAAGATGGTAGACTTGTTATACATACCAGCTTAAGAAGCGACATTTTTACCCACTCCCAATATGTTTCGCTCAAATGTAAAGATGCCATTGTAGATCAGTTTAGAGAAAAATATGGCGAAAGGCCGAGTGTTGATTTAACGCATCCCGATTTAAGCATCGATATCCATATCAACAAAGATGAAGTTACTGTTTCTTTAGATAGCTCATCGGAATCATTGCACCGCCGCGGATATAGAACTGATAGCACCTTAGCGCCTATCAACGAAGTTACAGCTGCAGGCATGATTATGCTTACTGGCTGGAATGGTGAAGGCAATTATTACGACCCCATGTGCGGTAGCGGTACCTTGCTCATAGAAGCAGGAATGATAGCCAGAAACATGCCACCCAATTTAAAAAGGGCGCAATTTGGCTTCGAGCGTTGGAAGAATTTCGACCCAATGATTTTCTCGCAAGTAAGAGAGGATGCCATTGCCCAAATAAGAGAATCTAAAGCAAATATCATTGGTTCAGACAAAACCTTTAAAGCAATAGACATTAGTCGTGAAAACATTACTCGCGCAGGATTAGATGAAGATATTAAAGTAAGCAACAAACGATTTGAAGAGGTAAAAGGTCCAGAAGGTGGCGGATTAATGATTATTAACCCTCCTTATGGCGAACGTTTACCCATAGATGAAATTGGTGCCTTCTACAAAATGATGGGCGACCAAATGAAGAAGGAATTTGATGGCTACGATGTATGGGTTATTTCGTCCAACATTGCTGCCCTAAAAATGACCGGACTAGCCCCTTCTAAAAAGATTCAACTCTTCAACGGTGCCTTAGAATGCAGGTACCATAAGTTTGAGATCTATAGAGGAACTAGAGATAAGAAGAAACTGGCTGCTCAGGAGGAAGGGGATGGGGAAAGACTGGGAGAGGTGGAGAAGGGGTGATGGGGAGAAAGAGAAAGAGATAGGGAGATAGGGAGAAGAGGAGATGTGGAGAAAGAGCTACTTGGAACATCCGGTCACTGAGCCTGTCGAAGTGCCATGCGGGCTCTCTGAAATTTCAATTTAAGGAATACTTTGCAATCCCATTGAAGCAGGCTTCGACAGGCTCAGCCACCGGGCTATTCGACAGGCTCAGCCACCGGGCTATTGGACAAGCTCGGCAACCAAGTATTGATTGATTTTTATAATCAATATCCCAAGCCAAGATTTCCAGCCTATTTCCTAATTAAATGCTAGAAGCCAGTTGCCAGCAGCTAGAGGCCTCTCCCCTAACTATTCTCAAAAACCAACTGATTATTCTTATCTAAAATGAGCTCAATAGAAGAATCCTTTTTGATATTTCCCATCAAAATTTCTTTGGATAATTCATTCAAGATTTTTCTCTGCAACACGCGCTTCAATGGCCTTGCACCGTATTGAGGATCATAGCCTAATTGAGCCAACCAATCTAAGGCTGCATCTGTGGCAGTGAAGTTTATTCCTTGCTCATTTAGTTTGCCAATGATATCTTTTAACTGAATATCAACTATGCTCCTTACATCTTCGCGGGTAAGTGGTGTAAACATAATTACATCGTCTATCCTATTTAAAAACTCTGGTCGGATAGTGCGTTTCAATAACTCCATCACATTCACTTTGGCTTCGGCCATTAGTTCTTCTTTGTTGTTATCGTTATAGGTTTCAAACTTCTCTTGAATAAGTTGTGAGCCAATGTTGGATGTCATGATGATAATGGTATTTTTAAAATTGGCCATTCTACCTTTGTTATCGGTTAGCCTTCCATCATCCAAAACTTGCAACAAAATATTGAACACATCTGGATGCGCTTTTTCTATTTCATCTAATAACACCACGCTGTATGGTCGGCGGCGAATGGCCTCTGTTAACTGTCCACCTTCTTCGTAACCTACATATCCTGGAGGCGCACCTATTAAACGAGATACGGTGTGTTTTTCTTGGTACTCACTCATGTCTATTCGCACCAAAGCATTTTCTTGGTTGAATAAAAACTCCGCCAAAGCTTTTGCCAATTCTGTTTTACCTACACCTGTTGTTCCTAAAAAGATGAATGAACCTATTGGTCTTTTTGGATCAGACAAACCTGCTCTGTTTCTTCTAATGGCATCGCTAATGGCAACTATTGCCTCTTCCTGACCAATGACTCTTTTGTGCAATTCATCTTCTAGCTTGAGCAATTTTTCACGCTCACTTTGCAACATTCTG
>CAMCJW010000192.1 GCA_945875195.1 Chitinophaga pinensis
CCAGTTTCGGGTATTACTTGTATTTGGGGACATGCGAAACTGGAGTTTCGTGTGTGACTCAATTTTTGATTTAAAAGGTAGGGAGTTTCGGGTATATTTACCTTGCGCGCAGTGGTGAGGCTTACAGTGATTTTGTTAAAATCATTAACCATTTTTGGGGCAGTGTTATTCATTTTGTTTAATTTTTCAAAAGCTTTTATTGATAAATTTGTATGCTTACTTCATCAAATCTAATTAAAAAAGTTAAAAAAACAAGCCTGCCTTTATTCACGCTCATCATGCATAAATAGTTGGTCTAACATACTCCTAATTTGATCAAAGCCCTTGGTGCTTACATGCGTATAAATTTCAGTGGGCTTGCTGCATTCTTGTCCTAATAAACTTTGAATGTAACTTAAATCTACTCCGCTTTCTAATAAATGCGTGTATATTTCAGTAGTTCTGCTGCTTTCATGTCCTAACAAACTCTAAATGTAACTCAAATATGCTCCGCTTTCTGATAAGTAGGTTGTAAAACTATGCTGTAAACTATGAACACTAATCCTTTTTGTTATTCCCGCCTTTTTTACAGCTATTCCTAAACAAGCTTTGCAAATTAAACTTAAAACCTAATTTTGCGCTCTCAAAATAAATCTGTTTTATGATAAAATTATCTGTGAACATAAACAAGCTTGCGCTTATCCGCAACTCTAGAGGCGGTAATAATCCAAATTTGGTTAAATCAGCCAAAGATTGCGAATTGTTTGGGGCAGATGGAATTACTATTCATCCCCGTCCAGATGAGAGACATATAAGGTATTCTGACGTTTATGAATTAAATAAGGTAGTAAAAACCGAGTTCAACATTGAAGGCAATCCAAAAGAACAAAAATTTGTTGATTTGGTACTAGCTATAAATCCTATTCAAGTAACCTTGGTTCCTGATAATCAAAATCAATTAACCAGCGATCATGGTTGGGATACCGTTCAAGAGTTTGCGTATTTATCAGAAATTATCGCGGTTTTTAAAAAAGCGGGCATAAGAACATCCGTATTTGTTGATCCCAATCTTAAAATGGTTGAAGGAGCTGCAAAAGTTGGCGCAGATAGAATTGAACTCTATACAGAAAGCTATGCTGCCAACTATGATGCTAACAAAGAAGCAGCAATTCTACCCTATATTCAATCGGCTCAAACCGCAATAAATTTAGGCTTAGGCATAAACGCTGGGCACGATTTAAACAAGGAAAATTTAGCTTATTTTGCCAAGAATATTCCAGGATTAATGGAAGTTTCTATAGGCCATGCTTTGGTTTGCGACGCCATTTACCTCGGCCTAGAAAATACCATTCAAATTTACAAAAGAGCCCTAATGAATTAACTATTTCACAATGGTTTCTTCTCTATCTGGCCCAACAGAAATGATACTTACTGGCACTTGAATTTGCTTTTCAACGTATTCCATGTAGTTTCTAAAAGTTTCTGGAAGTTCATTGTATTGCTTCATCACACTTAAGTTGCCAGTCCAACCGGGGAAGGATTTATACTGAGGTTTAATCAACTCATCATCCATATAAAAAGGCAGTTCATTGGTAAGCTTGCCATTGATTTCATAAGAATCACAAACATTAACTTGATCAAAGCCACTCAACACATCGCTTTTGGTGCAAATTAAATCTGTTACACCATTGAGCATGATAGCATATTTTAAAGTAGGTAAATCTAACCAGCCTGTGCGCCTTGGTCTACCTGTAGTTGCGCCAAATTCATGACCTAGTTTCCTCAATAACTCACCGGTTTCATTGTTTTGTTCTGTAGGAAAAGGGCCATTACCAACTCTGGTGCAATAGGCTTTAAAAATACCAAAAACCTTGTCTATTTTTTGAGGTGCTAATCCCAAGCCACTGCATGCTCCGCCAGTGATGGTGTTGGATGAGGTAACAAAAGGGTATGAACCAAAATCAATATCCAATAAAGCACCTTGGGCACCTTCAGCTAAAACCTTTTTTCCATCGGTAATTAACTTGTTGATATAATACTCTGTGTTAATGATTTTAAACTGTTTGAGGTATTCCACAGCCTCAAAAAATGCTGGCTCGTAATCGGCCAAAGTGTATTCATGATTGAGAGAATCTAGTAATTTTTTATGGTTAGCCACCGCAGTATCATACTTTGATTTAAACTGATTACCAATTAAATCCCCAATACGCAGGCCACTTCTGCCAATTTTATCTTGGTAAGTTGGACTAATTCCTCTAAGGGTTGAACCAACTTTATGAATACCTTTATAGGCTTCGCTTGCGGCATCAACCAATCTATGGGTAGGTAAAATTACGTGGGCTTTTTCGGAGATGAATAAGTTTTTGCGAATATCAATTCCAGTGGTTTCTGCTTTTTCAATTTCTTTTTTTAACTGAACCGGATCCACCACTACCCCATTGCCAATAATATTGATGCAATGCTCATGAAAAATACCTGAAGGAATGGTATTTAAAACATATTTATTGCCCCCGAATTCGAGGGAATGCCCCGCATTTGGACCACCTTGAAACCTGGCAACTACATCATATTTTGGGGTTAAAACATCTACTATTTTACCTTTGCCTTCATCGCCCCACTGCAAACCTAATACTACATCAACCTTCATATTTCTAATCTTCTTTTTTTACTAACTTCTTACACGAAAAACATTTCCCCTCAGCATCTATTTGTGGGTCACCAAACAAATACAATGAGTGATTGGTAATGGTAAATTGCATCAATTCGCCCATGGTTGTTTTAATCTGTTGAATTCTTGGATCGCAAAACTCATGAACCTCTGAGCAATTGTTACAAATTAAATGGTCGTGTTGTCTGAACCCATAAGCTTTTTCATACCTAGAAATGTTTCTGCCAAATTGGTGTTTGATAACCAAACCACAATCCAATAATAAATCCAAGGTATTATAAACAGTGGCTCTGCTCACCCTGTAGTTCCTGTTCTTCATGTGTTCGAACAGGGTTTCTACATCAAAGTGCTCCTTGTTAGAATAAATTTCATCGAGAATGGCAAAGCGCTCAGGGGTTTTTCGCTGCTGATGTGCTTCTAAAAACTCAACAAATTTATTTTTAACTTCTGCTTTTAACTTTTCACCATTATATGCTTCAATCGACATTTCAATTCATTAATCTTTCAAAGTTAACATAATCTCAAATAGTTTACCCATTGAGAAGGCAGGTGTTGAAAGAAAGTTAAAAACCTACATTTTGCGAAACCAAATAAAACACTGAATATCATTATACTAAGCACAAACTAGCAATACCTTAACTCAAATCCACCCTATTTACCGTGATTAATTCGCTTGCACTTTTAATGGAGCTCATAATTGTTTCCAATTGCCGGGTATCATGCACTTCTAACATAATATTACCATCAAACATACCATTGTGGCTATTGATACTAATAGACCTCATGTTTACTTGTAATTGCTTTGAAATGATATCTGTAATAATGCTTACAATGCCCACACTATCAATACCAGAAACCTTGATAGATGACAGGAATGCTTTTTGATTTGTTTTTTCTGAATTTGCCCACTTAGCCTTTATAATTCGGTAGCCATAATTGCTCATTAAAGCTAGGGCATTGGTACAAGAAATGCGGTGTATTTTAACGCCTTCACCAACAGTTATGAACCCAAAAATTTCATCGCCAGGAATGGGACTACAACATTTGGCAAATGAGTATTCCATGTTTGCTTCATTCTCGGAGAGGATAATGGCATCGTTTGGCAACACAGACTGTGGCTTGCTTTTGGCCACAGGAATAATAGGTTCAGACACTTTGTTTTTATCTGCCAATAAAACAGCCTCAATATCTAATTTGGTTCTGTCAATGGTTTCATTGGCCAATTGAAAATACAAATCAGCAACCGTCTTGAGTTTATAATGCTTGAGCAAAACATATAAGGATTCTGAGTTAAAGGGCAATTTGGCCGTTTTAAATTTGCGCTCCAAAATTTCTTTGCCTAAAACAGAGGCCTTTAATTTAAGTTGTTTAAAGTACTCTCTTATTTTTGATTTGGCTTTGGCAGTAACCACAAATTCGAGCCATTCCTCATTGGGTTTTTGTTTGCCACTAGAAATAATCTCCACTTGGTCGCCATTATTTAGCACATGGTTAAGAGGAACCAGCTTGTTATTGAGTTTAGCTCCTATACATTTTTCACCAATATATGTGTGAATTTCAAAAGCAAAATCGAGCACTGTGGCGCCAGCAGGGAGCTTTTTTAAATCGCCTTTTGGGGTGAACACAAAAATTTCTTCTGAGTACAAGGCCAATTTAAAATCATCTAAGAATTCCATTGCATTGGAATCTGGGCTCTCTAAAATTTCTCTGACCCTAGCTAACCAGCCTTCTAGGCCATGGTCTTGGGCTTGGTTATTGTCTTTGTATTTCCAGTGGGCGGCAAATCCTTTCTCGGCAATTTCATCCATGCGTTTGGTTCTAATTTGAACCTCCACCCACCTGCCCTTTGGCCCCATAACAGTTGTATGCAAACTTTCATAACCATTGGCCTTGGGTGTACTTACCCAATCGCGCAGCCTATCTGGGTTTGGCGTGTAATGGTCTGTAATAATAGAATACATTTTCCAACAATCACTTTTTTCATTTACCTCTTGAGAATCAACTATCACTCTAATGGCAAATAAGTCGTATACCTCCTCAAAGTTTACATTCTGCGTTTTCATTTTTTGCAGAATAGAATGAATGCTTTTGGGCCGACCTTTAATTTCAAAATCAAATCCCTCTTTGCGCATATCTTCGGCAATGGGATCAATAAAATTTTTAATATACCGGTTACGTTGAACTTTTGTTTCGTTCAGTTTCATTTTTACAAACAGGTAATTTTCTGCTTGCAGGTATTTTGTACTTAAATCCTCTAATTCTGATTTTAGGCCATACAAACCCAAACGATGAGCCAAAGGAGCGTAAACATAGGCAGTTTCGGAGGCTATTTTAAGTTGCGACTTAGGGCTCATGCTATCAAGGGTTCGCATGTTGTGCAATCGGTCAGCAAGCTTGATTAAAATTACCCTTACATCATCGCTCAGGGTAAGTAGCATTTTCTTGAAATTTTCGGCCTGAATGCTCCTGTCTGGTTGATCAAAAACACCAGAAATTTTTGTTAGGCCATCAATGATCAATGCTACTTTTGGACCAAACTTTAGTTTTATTAAATCGAGGGTAATATCCGTATCTTCAACGGTATCGTGAAGAAGGGCACAAATAACGGAAGTAACACCTAGTCCAATTTCTTCGGCACAAATTTGAGCTACAGCTAAAGGATGTATGATATAGGGTTCGCCACTTTTGCGGCGCATATTTTTGTGCGCCTCCAATGAGAGTTCAAAAGCCTCTCTGATTAATTTTTTATCACCCTTTGTTACCTCTCGTCGAATACTTTTTAATAAGCTCCTATATGCCTTAACAATTGTTTTATTTTCTAATTCAATATTTATTTCTTTTACACTCATTATACTCCCGTAATCTGGCTCAAATTAAGCTTTTTCCTGTATTCATTGGCATAAAATTTATGAAGAAATCTTAAAAATTCTTGAACCAAAAATTGCGAGGAAATATATCTGAGATATTATTTACATGATTACCAATATATTACCATCAAAATAGAGCAGGTAGTTGAGTTTAGAACTCAACCTAAAAAATAATGCTTATATTTGCATCCCTTTTTAAGGAAAAGGCGCATGTGGCGTAATTGGTAGCCGTGCCAGACTTAGGATCTGGTGCCGAAAGGCGTGGGGGTTCGAGTCCCTCCATGCGCACA
>CAMCJW010000193.1 GCA_945875195.1 Chitinophaga pinensis
TAATTGGCCAACACCGTTTGCCCCTTGAACCACTATTGTGTAGCGTGAGTTAGAATCATTCACCGTTTGTGCAACTGGAACCGGTCCTAAAAAAGCCGTAGCCCTAATTCTGATTAATACCACCAATGGATAAATGCCAGCCTGTCCAGCATTGGGTGTTCCTTTTAAAGTGGCACAACCAGTCTTTCCACCCATAATTTTACAATCGGAATTGTGACAATCATAGGTAAATCCAGCTGGCATTCCTTTTACCCCTGTTATCCATAATGTATCTATTTTTGCATTAACAGTTTGACCCAATTGCGCCACATAAATGGTGGTATCTTTGGTAATATGGTATTGTAGGACTTGACTATAGGGTACGCCAATTCTAGCTGTATCTAGAGCCGCAGGCAATGTGCCCGAAGTTTTAAAACTTGTGTCAGGAGAACATTGAGCAAATAAATTGTTGGTGCAATTCATGCTACAAATCATTAATATTGAAAGTAATACTTTTTTCATATCAGATAAATTTATGGCAAGATATAGATTTTTTTTAATTTGCATAATTGCTTTTCTCTTTCTGAACCAAAATATTTTTGCGCAAGAAAGGGAGTTCAATGGCCTCATCAAAGATGCCAATTCAAGGGAAACTATTTCAGGCGCAATTATAAGGATTGGTAAGGCGTTTTCAATAAGCGATTCATTAGGTAGATTTAAAATAAAATCAAGTTTACCTTTAAATGAAAGCATGAGGATAACCCTTATTGGTTACCAAGAGAAAATAGTGCTCTTGGAAACATTGCTCACACAAAATGAATTATTAATTCTACTAACTCCTTCTGATTATTTACTAAATCAAATGGTGGTAACTGCTGGTAGGTATGAGCAATCATTGAATAGGATGGTAGTAAGTACCGAAATTATTCAACCCTATCTCATACAAAATCGCAATACCACCATGATGGATAAACTCTTGGATCAAATACCCAGTGTAAACATTATTGATGGACAAATTAACATCAGAAGTGGCAGCGGTTGGACTTATGGTGCTGGCTCCCGTGTAATGGTTTTATTAGACGGAATGCCATTTTTAACGGGTGATGCTGGTCAGGTAAAATGGAATTTTGTTCCAATTGAAAATGTAAAACAAATAGAAGTTGTTAAAGGTGCATCCTCAGTTCTATACGGCTCTAGTGCCTTAAGTGGAATTGTTCACTTAAGAACAGAAATGGCTAATAATAAGCCTATCACCAGGTTTTCTGTTTTTAGTGGTGCCTATTCTAAACCCAAGAGAAACAGCCTAGATTGGTCTAATGAAACTAGAAAACAATATGGAGCTTCCGCATTTCACTCCTTTAAAAAGAATAAATTGCAAATGGCATTTAGTGGAAATTATTTACGAGATGAAGGCTACCGGATGGGAGAATCTGATAACAGATTAAGGTTAAACGTCAATTTATTAGTAAGTCCTAAAACAAACTTTCAATATGGAATAAACTTTGGCACTTTGGCATCAAATGGTGGTTCGTTTTTGTTATGGGAGAGTTATGAGAAAGCCTATACCATTCTAGATTCTCAAATTACTACTACCAAGTCTTTCAATTATTATTTCGATCCGTTTTGTTCTTTTTATACTGGTGCCTTTAAACACCATTTTAGAGGCAGGTGGATGCAAATAAGTAATGACATTACCAATCCTGATCCTTCAGTAAATCAAGACAATCAATCCAAAAATTTATACGGAGAGTATCAGGTCCAACGATTTTTTTCTGGCTTGCAACTGATGCTAACAGCTGGGGCAGTTAGCAGTTATAATTACTCCAATTCCCCTTTGTATAGTGGTACCCAACAAAGCAGAAACCACGCTGCATTCCTGCAATTGGATCAAACCGTATTTCATAAGCTTAGCCTAACCGCCGGAGCAAGGTATGAATATTTTAACATGAATGGCCAAGAGGAGGGAAAGCCCGTTTTTAGAGCGGGAGCAAATTACGAATTGGCTAAAACTAGCTTTTTACGTGCAAGTTATGGTCAAGGTTATCGCTTTCCTTCCATTGCCGAACGCTATATTCAAACAAGTGTAGGTGTGCTAAATATTTTTCCAAATCCTGCGCTTGGTAGTGAAACGGGTTGGAACGCTGAAATAGGTTTTAAACAAGGGTTTTCATTCAAAAAAATCAAGGGATTTATAGACCTTGCATTCTTTTACAGCAGGTATCAAAACATGATTGATTTTAACCTAGGAGTTTGGAAGCCTATTACTGATCCATTTAATCCTTTTCCTAGCTTTGGATTTATTTCATTAAACATTGGCGAAACGCAAATTCCTGGCTTAGATGTGAGCATTAATTTGGAGCGTAAGGTTGGTAAAATCACCATTCAAAGCATTTTAGGTTATACCTATACCAACCCAATTATGATAAACATTGATCAGGTTTTTGCCACAGATTCTTTGGGCAACAATTATACTTTTAGAAATACAAGAAGCGATAGCACCAATGTGCTTAAATATCGTTACAAACATTTGTTTAAATGGGATCTTCAATTGGGCTATAAAAAGTGGTTATATGGCTTTAGTATTAGATACAATAGCTACATGCAAAATATTGATGCTGCTTTTGTTGAATTGCCACTATCTACTTTCATTAAAGGCGTTGATGAGGCTAGAAAGGCAAATGCCAATGGCAATGTTATTATGGACATGCGCTTATCCTATCAAATCAATGATAAATACAGAATAGCCATTATTGTCAACAATATTTTTAATGCAGAGGTAATGACTAGGCCAGCAGATTTGAGGCCGCCAAGATTAACACTTATTCAATTGAATTATGCTTTTTGATCTTCCCAAACCAATTCCAAATCGCCAACAATTTTGTTGTTTAAAATATGGTCTTCAACAATTCTTTCAACATCGCTAATTTGAATGTTTTTGTAATACGTTCCTTCTGGATAAATAACCATGGCTGGACCATATTTACAGGCATCTAAACAACCAGATTTTTGTGCCCTTATCTTTCCATTTAAGCCTTTTTCTTTTAAGACTTCTCTGAATTTTTCAACCAATGCCATACCTCTTTCTTCTCCGCAACATGCTTTGCCTTCAGGTTTTTGATTGGTGCAAATAAATAGGTGTTTATCGTATCTCATTTTTTTTTAATTTAGTAGTAGAGGTTTAAATTGCCAATTGCTTTCTCCTGTTTTCTTAATACCAGGTGCAGGAAAATGATAGTAATCTACCATTCTAACAATGGCCTTACTGGTTTTGTTTTTTATGGGTATTGCATTTAAGTTATAATCAAGTCCAATAAAAAATTCTCTTTGTATTTTATATCCTTTACTAGCATAATAAAAGGATTCAGAAAAGTTATTAACTCCATACCCAAAACTTAGGTTTAAATATTTTGGCCAAAAGCCTTTCGCCTTTTTAGGAAGTATATGATGTACATCAGTTGCCAACCAATAAATATGACCGTCATAATCTGACGTCAACGACCAGTTTTGATAATTATTTTCTCTAAAATATTTCCCTGGAAAATAACTGAATTTAAATTTAAAATTTTGAAGATAAGGCACCTTATTTTGGGCAAAAGCATAACCAATGCCAAGTGTATTTGCCAATAAATCTGCTGGTGAAAATTCATAGCTAGAAAATCCATCTCCAACCTCTATACTAAATGCCCAAACAAAAGGAATAACAGCACTCAACAATAGGCAATTCTTTTCTTTAAATTCTCCATATTTTAACAACTCATATAATAAATTGCTATACATGTATGAAACATAAAAATGGCCCACTTTATCTAATCCTGAACTGTAGTTGTTAAATCCACCATCGTTGTTAATTACAAATGGGTGATAATTGTCTTCCCACCACCACTTGTATTCTAAATATAAACTAGCTAACTGCTGTGCAGCTAAGCCCCCAATTATCAATTTTTGTTTAGTGGTAAAGGGCTTACTTTTTGCATGTAGCGTGTCGGTTTCGGTTTGAACCGATAAAGCTACAAGGCTATCTATTTGGGCATTGCTCAGTTTAAATAAAACCAAAAATAGTAAGAGAATAATTTGCCTTTTCATCAAAAGTCTAAATAGATTCCAAGGTGACTAAAATTTCTATTTTGAGGCTGGTAATAACCTATTTCATTCACTCCTTCAGTGTAGTCATAAGCAATGCGCATTGCTCGTTTGTTGTTGTAGCTAATTTTATAGCCCAATTGAAAATTCGCTGTGTGAGCAAAATTTAATTCTTGCCTTAATTTGATATCGCCAGCATAGTACATATTTTTAATCCATTTTTTGTGCGTGAAAAAAGGATAATGCTCAAACCCTACATGCAATAAAACATTATTAGATAGGTCTTCATTGGTTTTGAAATTATAAATATATTCTATACCCCCATATCCTAAAATACCATGTTTTTTTGACTGGTATACTGCCATAACTTGATGGTAATCTTTGGCGAAATTCTTAAACAAACTCCCTGCTATGATAGCATCATCGCTCAAGTGCTGGCTGGTATGACTTGTACCCAATCTCATTATCCAGTTTTTCGATAACTTGATGTCGAACAATAAATCTACGAAAAAATCCACATTTCTCACCGACCCAGAATTGTCGTATCTTAGAAGTGTTAAATAGGTTGATCCTGCCGTACTTAATTGAGATTTTAATTTCCCCCTATTCATATTCACCAAAGGGAAAATTCCACCCATGCTGGCGGTATAACTATTTTCATCAAAATTTCTCTGAAAACTGAGTCTGTTTGCTCTTGTATCAGCAGTAAATACAGGAACGATTTTTTCTGTTGGCAATGAAATTACTTTATTGCTTGTGCTATCATCCTCACAAGGTTGTATAAAACGCAAAGCAAGAAGTAGAATGATTTTCATTTGAAAAGTTGCAATTTATTATATTAATTCTTTTTATACAATTAATTATGGATGCTAGCATTTAAGGCTTTTAACATTGCCTGTGCTTTCAACATGCATTCTTCATACTCTTGCTCTGCATGGCTATCAAATGTGATGGCAGATCCTACTTCAAAATTTAAGTAATTGTTATTTGCATTGTACTGAATACTTCTTATCACCACATTAAAATCAAAATCTTCATTAGGTGCAAAATACCCCACAGATCCGCTATATAATCCTCTTTTAGTTTGTTCATATTGTTCAATCAGTTTCATCGCCATCACTTTGGGTGCACCAGTCATACTGCCCATAGGAAAGGCATTCTCAATTGCATCCACCGGATGAATGCCATCAATGATTGTTGAGCTCACGGTAGAAATCATTTGGTGAACCTGCTTAAAACTATATATTCCATATAACTCATCTACGGCTATAGTTCCATTAATACTGCTCTTGGCCAAGTCATTTCTAACCAAATCTACAATCATTAAATTCTCGGCTTTTTCCTTTTCAGAATTTCGCAATGTTTTAATTAATTCTAGGTCTTTAATTGGATCTTCCGACCTCCTAACTGTTCCCTTAATAGGCTGAGAAAAAAGCTTGTTCAAAGATTTCCTAATGAACCGCTCTGGGCTTGCCGAAATTAGATAACGATTCTCCCATTTAAAAAAACAAGCAAATGGGGTAGGGGATATTTCTTGCAAAGCGAAATAGGTTTGTAATGGGTCTATTTTCGCATTTTCATTGTAAAATTCAACGCAATAATTGAGCTCATACACGTCTCCTTTTATTATATTTTCCTTTATTTGAGAAACTTTATTTATATATTCTTGCCTACTTACCTTAGCAGTCATTTCAAGCTTTTGAGGAATGTTT
>CAMCJW010000194.1 GCA_945875195.1 Chitinophaga pinensis
GGTACGAGAACCGTATGGTTGTTGAAAACTTATAACTATTAAATCCTTTAAAATTGCCAAGTTTTCCCAATAATCTTTACCTAATTTTTTTGCATTGGGATCAACCTTATACACAGGAAACTTGATTTGTTGGAACAATGCCTTTAAACTTACCGCCTTTTCAATCTTTAGATCTAAAGGATTGGCGGTGCTCGTTAAATCTCCAGACCAACCGCCAAACTCGAATTTATCTGCAGGTTGAGCAGTCAACCTCACCGTTGTCCCAGATGGATATAGAGCTTGTCCAGCGATCCCTATCACCTCTTCTTTCACCGTTCCACTACCCTCAATAGTTAAGGTCAATGGGTATTGTCTTTTCTCAAAAACACCTGTCACGCTTTTATCTGCATCCATGGTAATGGATGTTGGATTGCTAGTTCCCGATATACTTCCCTGCCATTGTTTAAAAAGATATTCACCAGTAGGCGTAGCCACCAAGGATACATTAGATCCCTTTTCATATGAATTGGATGGCGGAGAAACTGATCCACCATTGGCAGGTGTTACAGAAACTGTCAGTTTTTGTTGGATAATCTCTTTTGTACAAGAAATTAAACAAATGAAAGATAAGATTAATAGGGTACGGTTGAACATAGGATTAAGGTAGTTTTAAACTAAATTAACTTATTTAAATATTAGGATGTAATGTATTTATTTAACGGTCAATAATCGTTTGACCAAAGTCTTGAATACCTTAACACCAATTCAATTCATCACCTCCCCTGTTTACTTATCTTCACCACACTTATTTGACCATTGGTTTGTGATGTTAAATTCAACACATAATTCCCCACGGAAAGACTTGATAAATCCACAATTTCTGAATCCCTGACAGATTCCTTTTCCCATACGACTACACCCTTTACGTCGTGAATCTTAGCGTGAACAAATGGCCCAAAATCTTCAGGAAATTCGATTTTAATCGACTGTTCAAAAGGGTTTGGTGAGATAATGACTTTTTTGTCAGAAAGACCTGTCCCTGTAATTAATCCATATAGACTTGCAGAATTCTCAGACAAACATCCATTGGCATCTGTGTATTTGACGCTATACAAACCATTAACGGTTGCATTTATTTTTTGGCCTACTTCCCCTTTAATGATACTTCCATCTAGATACCATTGATTGCCAGTGGGAGTAGAAGAAATCAATGTGGCATTCCCTTCTCTGGTGATGGTGGGTGCTTTAGGCGACGGCAATACAGTATATTTAATTTGATAATCAGAACTTTCAAAGAAAGAATTTTTCAAATGATAGCTTATCGAATCAACACCTGCGACAGAAGCAGTATATGTTATTAAGTTATTGGCTAGCGTGGTCGTGCCTAGCTTACCTGATTTGGAAATACTTATGTTTACAGGTACATGTGCAGGATCATATTTAACCGATATACCTTGACAGACGGATAGTTTTTGTTTTTCAACTTTGGGAAAAATTAAACTATCGAATCGATTGTACATGAAATTATCTTTATTCACATAATCTCCTTTATTAGGGAAAATCAAAACAGAAGAATTGCTCATATATAAATGGTATTTTTTTGCAGGATTAGTTTTCACATAGAGGTAGACAGATTTATTAATATTTGTTGGGAATTTAAACGGAATCGGATCAAAATTATTTTTTCCGTCATTTATCCAAATTCTTTCATTTTGAAGTCTAGCATTACCTCCAAATGTTTTAAATCCATCACCGAAAATTTGATATTGTGAGTAATTATTCTCCTTAAAAACTAAATCATCTACACCATCGAAATTGATATCGGCAATTTTAGGATCTATAAAGTAAAACTTTGCTGTATCCTGAAATATAGATTTTATAGGTACTATTTTATTAAAGTCATTGGCGTCATTTCGGAAATATTTTGAATACCAGCCATTATCATTGGGGTTTTGTCCTTCAATCCGAAATATCATATCCTGTTGTTTGCTGTTCGCTCGGGCGAAAGGTAGTATTTGCGCACACCCCCATGTTTCACCGTTGGGAAATGGACTCTGTTGACCGTAATTTGTAACTAGCCAAGCACCATTAACCAAATTGTACATTTTTGTTTGACCCTTAAAATTTGCAAATTCACGATATGGAGGTCCAATTAATTCGAGCTCTGGATCTTCATCTAAATTTATAAAACGAAGGCCATAAATATTGTAGCCTCCATTAATCTGAGGCATGACTTCAAAATTCAAATTCCCTTTATTTTGAAATATTTGAACCCCTTTCTTATCGTCATTAAACGTAATATCGAGGTCTCCATCTCCGTCAAAATCGGCAACTGAATGCCCATGATGATAGCCTTTCACATCTGTAATTCCCTTTATTTCTACATTAACGAAACCATCCGAAGTACCTTTGAAAAACATGTTTTTTGTCCCCCAACTGCCCCGTAAACTTTCAACTTCCTTGCCATGATCTACAATAAAGATATCCTTAATCCCATCTGAGTCTAAATCCAAATAATGATAAGGAGGGTTTAATCCTTCCACAGGGTAAAACCCGCCCAACATCTTACTCGTCACTTCCTTTACATAACCACTGTCTAACTTCAACTCAAATAAGCGATAATAGTCATAAGCATTATCACTAGTGATAGCCGTGAAGGTTGCCAACCAATAATCTTTCCCATTTTTCTCAAAAAATAATTCACCAAATTCCGAATAGGAATTTTGGTTTAAAGCCTTTTCCATCAATGCTTTTTTTTCACCTATCATTTGTGCCTTAGCATCAATCATAAAAAAAACTAAAATACCCAAAGCAAAAATATATCGCATTACTTTATTATCTGAAGTGTGAATAAATTATTATAGAATTTATTGAATCATAAATAAGGAAAGTGATTCGTACTTAATCAAATTTAGCATTAATTTAATTTTAAATAAAACAAAATGATTTAACGGTAGCAAGCAGCAAACAATAGAGCACAAGAACCTGATTTTAACTCATTCAAATCATATGGAATAAGTCAAAGAAATTGGAATAGATTTAACTTGGTAAGATCCTGATAAGATTAAAAATTGATTGTAGCCATATCGACTCGGCCTTTGGGACCACCAGAATCCACCTCAAAAGGGTGGATTCTTTTATTTTACAGGGTTGGTAGCAAAACAGGTAGCACGAGAGGGGTTTTCAGATGATATGTGGTTTTGTTTAAATTTAAACGAAGTCAGGAAATTGATCTCAATTCTAGGCCAATTTAGCTACGAGTTACAAATTAAATTACAATAGAAATTCGCCCTTCGCTGATAAAAGGATCTTTTCTAATAATTGTATAAGGTAGTAACTTCGGACTGCGAAAGTGCTCGGTTGTAAATTCGAAATTCGTCTACGTAACCATTGAAAAACTCCAAAATTCCAGAGGATGGAGGAAGACTTATGCGGCACCCCAGCGACATGACGGTTGGATTAATAGAAAGCTTGACGGTAGGATGATCCCAAAGAAATCTATAGGTACTATTGATGTAATATTTTTCAGAACTGCCGTCATAAGTAACGACTAAATGGGTCCAAGCATTTGGATATAAACCTATAGCAATATCCTTATCAAAATTCCAATGATAATGGTTGAATCCTAATGTAGTAATGGTTTTTAAATAGTTAGAAGACAAGTTCACATTTGAAATCCCATAACCTCCTAAGGCAGCATTCAATTTCCAATTATTTGAGTAAAACCAAAATGACATGGTATATGGAGAATTGCCAGTTGGTAAATTAATCGGGGAAGCGACTCTTAAATAATAGCTACTTGTCCCGTTAAAAGATACAGCCGTATTTTTTATACCTTTTCTTCCTGATCCATAAATGGCATTTCCTGTCATGTTATTTTTCGAACTACTAAAATCTACTGAACTACCATTTAAAGGAAAATAGGCAACTAAGCCATTACTTAAACTTACCTCTTGATTGGCAGATGTAAATGAAACCTCTGGTCCGTAATAATAAGTATTATTGAATTTGCCATATGCTCGAGCATAATATTTTGTATTAGGTATTAAATCCCTTAAGTTAATTTGACCATTAGCAGAAGGAGAAATAGAAAGAGCATGGTTGTCAGTTGTTGGATTGGGACTTAAAGCCCAACAAATACCCTTCTCTTGCAAAATATAATTCGTAGGTATTGAATTAATCTGTACACCAGATAAAGCGGTTGATCCAATAATCGCACTAATATCGATGGTAGCAATATTTGGAAAATTCCCTTTCCCAAGCGGTATGGTTGGATCTTTTTCACAAGCCAAGCATAAAATCAAAACCAATAAGGGAATGTATATTTTCATCCTTAAAAATTAATACCAATTCCGGCCCAAGCATCTGTAAATGCCTTAGAGCCTTGTGCTTTAAAAACTCCTAAATAATTAATACCAACAGCTAAATGAAATCGACGTATTAATAAATTGAAACCAGTTTCAAGTTCAATACCATTTTGACTTAGAATTGAATTTTTTGCCCAACTTTCTCCAGTTTTATTCCATTTATTATCATATTGATCGATTCCCCAATACACATTTCGTGTACCGTAACCAATTCCAGCCCTGAGGTATAAATATTCTTTTATGCCAAACAAGAACGAAGGAATAATTGCCATTCGGCTTGATGTACTTTGGCTATTATATCTGTAAAATGCGTTTACCGGATAATTACTTATATCTGTATTAGTGGATTCCAAATTTGTAGATGGTGAATTGGAAATAGCATATTTCAAGTTTAAAGCGTAGCCAATTCGGTGTTTGATAACACCCGCTTGTATTCCAAAAGTTTTTGAACTTTGTTGGCCTCCTATGTCAATCGGATTTAGACCTACCGTGATAAATTTTGTTTCAGTTTCAAAATCTTCTAACGAAAATTGGATTTTAGAGAATTCTTTAGGAATCATGGCCAATTTGTTTTCCTTATTATTTTTAGCCAATTCATTTTTTGCTATGCTTGTCGTGTCAACTTTCCGTATAGGCTTGGGATTTTTTAAACCTTGAAAAGAAATTTCCATTTCATATTCATGTGCCGGAAGTTTTAACGATTTTAAATCAATTTGAAAATATTGACCGAAGCCCGCTTTAACTTCTGTTATTTTTATACCATAGATATTGGCCTGTAGAACCTGTTTTCGAGGACCCATTGGAAATGCATTTAAATAGACATTTAAAATATAGGATTGATTGTCCGGTGCATCAAGATCAAAATAAACTTCCAAACGGTTCAATTCTCCTACATATCCAACTTGTATATTGGAAATTTCTTGGGCAAAAGTAGGTTGTATCCCCCCCACTGCTAGAAAAATGATAATTAAAAATCTGCCAATAAGTGGATTAGATTGGAATTTCATCTGATGGCATTAATACCTATTGTGCTTTAGGGATGACAACTCTTTCAGTTCGAATTTTAGACCCTAAAACATTAACGCTAGCATCAGCGGATTGAGTCCATATACCTAATTGATTGTTAATTAGATACTTGGGATTTGAGAAAACATCTACGTCAGGATTGTTTTTGATCAGTTGATAGTTCATCTCATGCATCACATTAGATACTGCAATATTTCTCCAAGTAATATTATTGATAATGCCTGTAACGGGTAAAGCTATTAAACAAGCTATTCCTAAATCGATTTTAGATTTTAATTGAAAATTCACTATTTCATATCCAGCTACATCATGAATGGTAGTTCCAATTAAAAAAGTGGTTGAGGCCAACGTTAAAATTGGTAAAATTTTTGGAACCCTACCAAAACTGACCCCGTT
>CAMCJW010000195.1 GCA_945875195.1 Chitinophaga pinensis
ATAAATTCGCCTTATTTATGGGGTGGCAAAACCATGTGGGGCATAGACTGCTCTGGATTTTGTCAGTTGTTGTTTAAATTGATTGGTATACAGTTGCCTAGAGACGCCTACCAACAAGCCAAAATGGGCCAGCAAGTTGATTTTGTGGATGAAAGTAAACTTGGCGACTTGGCTTTTTTCGACAATGAGGAGGGTAAAATTACGCACGTGGGAATGGTGATAGGCCCCGGAGAAATAATACATGCTAGCGGTAAAGTAAGAATTGACATGCTAGATAGCTATGGTATTTTCCACTCAAAATTGGGTCAACATACCCATAAATTACGTTCTATTAAGCGAGTATTGGTTTAATTCTCTGGCACTATAATTATTATTTTGTTACCCTTGTTTTGATTGCTTAATTAAAACAATAATCAACTACATTTGTTGAACAAACTAACATATAAAAACACAGATTATGACATTAAAAATTGGCGACAAAGCACCTTCATTTAAATTAATTGATACCAATAAAAAGGAAGTATCACTAGAAGATTACAAAGGTAAAAACCTGATTGTACACTTCTTTCCTGCTGCATTTACAGGCGTTTGTACCACACAATTGTGCACAGTAAGAGATGCCATTAGCACTTACCACAATGATAAGTGTGATGTGGTTGCCATTTCAGTAGATTTGCCATTTACTTTGGACAAATTTAAAGAATTACAAAACTTAAATTTTACCTTGCTATCTGATTTTAATAAAGAAGCATCAACTGCTTATGGTGCAATTTATGAAAATTGGATTTTAGGATTAAAAGGAGTAAGCAAGCGTTCTGCATTTGTAATAGACGGCGATGGAATTATTCAGTATGCAGAAGTATTAGAAAGTGCAGGAGATTTGCCAAATTTTGAGGCAATCAATGCAACTTTGGCTGGTTTATAAGAATTTATAGTAGCTGTATAACAGATTGGTTCAGATTTTTTTCTGAACCAATTTGTTTTTTTTATAGATATGCCTACATTTGCAGCCCATCAAATGGTTTCGTAGCTCAATTGAATAGAGCATCTGACTACGGATCAGAAGGTTATAGGTTTGAATCCTATCGAGACCACCAAACCCCTTGAAGCTGTTGCTGCAAGGGGTTTTTTTGCCCGGATGGCGGAATTGGTAGACGCACTAGTCTCAAACACTAGCGAGAAATCGTGCCGGTTCGACTCCGGCTCCGGGTACTAGAAAAAGCCTTGTTATTTTATAGCAAGGCTTTTTTATTTTCCAATAACTCTAAAGAAATTACTGTAGATTTTTCTTCCAACCAATTTAATAATTTGGTATTTCAATTTTGTTCCTAAACTTGTTTGTGGCCTAAATTCTTTAAATACTGTTTGATTCAAATATTGGTAATACAAATACTTAAAAGGATGGAAGTTTAAATATTCCCAAGGTTTTGATGATCCTGTAAAGTGAACAATAGCCGGTTTTTTAATTGCTTCTGCTAATTCCTCTTTCCCATATATTTCCAATAATGCAACTTTACTTAACTCAAAAAATGCTCCTTGTTGGTTCCATGCTGGCGATATTTTTTTTCGCTGATTGTATAGGTTAGCATTGAGTGCATCTTGGTCCCAAAACGTTAAGGCATTTTGGTGCTTTTTGATATAGTTAAATAAAGTAGGAGTTATTTCACTTGATACCCAATCAATCACATTGATTAATAAAATCCCTGCATTAAAATACTCATATTCTTTAGGAATTTCTAACCTAGCATTATTAGCTAAACTTGGCTCATTTGCGGCAGCAATCAGGCAATTTCCTATATCGGTTTGCCATAAAGGTAATAGGTCTTTGCAAATGATTACATCTGTATCTAGGTATAAAATCTTTGGTGTAATTAACTGAACCAAATTAGGAATTACAATTCTGTAGTATGTTGCGTAGGAAACATGATTGGAAATATAACAATCTTTAAAAATGGATTCATCTAAACTATAAAAATCAAATTTCTGCTGATAGCTTTGAACCAAAGTTTCAACAATTTCAATATTAATTTGTGAAAAATCAGCACTAAAAAAATGGATATGGACTTGGTTGCTTTTATTGTTTTCAAACAAAGAGCACAACATCACGGTAGCGTGTTGAACATAGGCATTATCTGCCGCGCAGGCTATATGTACCGTTTCCTTCAATCTAATTGATAAATTGCGCAAGTAGCTGAAATTGTTTTAAAGTTCCATTCCAATCGCTTAAATTTTTCCTTATTTGTTAAATAAGAAATACCAGCAGCCAATAATATCTTTATAAAGTTTATGATTTTAATAAGCTTTGGTGTTTTTTTATTGTTGAATTCATAAAATCCTCCACAATTTACAATTTCACCTTCTAACATTTTTAAACCATTGAATTCATTTTTTAATTCAGCTAAATTAGGCCTAAACATTGTATCTATAGGGTCTTCATGGTATGGAAATGAATAGGGCACAGAAATAATTAACAAGGTATCCTTATTCATTATTTTCACCAAAGCTTCACAAAATTCTTTTCTTATGGTTAAATGTTCCAATAAATTTGAGCAAATAATCATGGAGGCATTGAGTTGCTTCAACTCGGCTATAAATGCTGGGTTAGTTACATCTCCAACTAAATCTACACCGTCTGCTTGTTTTAAATCTATATTCTTAACTACGCAGTTTTTGCTAGTTAATTGATCAAGTAAATTTGTTTTAATATAAGGCTGTTCATTTTCTATAAATTCCTTTGTGCTCGACCCTATATTTAAAACAAGCTTTCCTTCCTGCCCATATTTTTGAATGATTTTCTTAAACCAAAGTGATTCTTCGTATAACATGTATTAATTTTTAATTCCAATTCTACCTGTATAATCAATTCTATTCAACAAAATATGAATTCCATTTTCATTAAAGTATTGGTCAACCGCTTCTCTTGCACCTTTCCAATGTCCATAATCATCAATAATAATAACACCTCCCTTTACCAATCTTGGGAAAAGATGCTTCAATTCATGATAGGTGGATTCATACCAATCGGTGTCCAATCTTAAAATGGCAATTTTATCTGGAATGGTTTGAGGAATGGTGTCCTCAACTTTACCTTTTACAAAATGAACCAAATTTTTCGGGTAATTGGTAGATTCAATATTTGACTTCACATCATCTATTGGTGCATAACACCACATTACGTCATCTTTTGTTTTAATCGACTGATTCAATAATGTTTTAGCATCCTTTCCGGAATGATCTGCATCCATTTCTGTTGGCTCACTCATACCTTCATAAGTATCATAAAGGTAAAACATTCTTGAAGTATCCTTATTGTTAATCAAACTTAACATTGCACACATTGAACTTCCACCTTTCCAAACACCACATTCTACAATATCACCTTCAACTTTAGCATTTGTAATATATTCAATTGCCTTGCTGAAGGCATAGAGCCTCTCCTCTGAGGTCATGGTAAATGGCAAACATTTGCTCATAATAGGTAAAAAGCTATCATCGAAATCAGGAAATTTATTTTCAGAAATATTGATTTTGGTGAGTTGAAAATTGAATGTACTAAGTATTTTGTTAATCATATTTGATGTTAGAAAAATCAAAAATAATAGAATAATCTATCTTTAATAATTAATACCATACTATTTTTTTTATATTCTAAAATAGCTTTATATTGGCATCATAATTTTTAACGCTTATGAAATCAATTTTTCTATTAATTATTCTAGTTTTTTGTTACTCACTGTCTTTTTCTCAAATTAATTCAAATTCTTTTACAGCCAAAACTGATTACACATCGGGAACAGGTACCTCTAACCCTTCAGGAATTGTAGCTACTGATTTGGATAATGATAATAAACGAGACATAATTGTTGGTAATGTTGGTAGTTCAAGTATTTCCATATTCAGAAATACAACTATAGGAAGCAGCATATCCTTAGCAACTAAACTTGATTTTGCATCTTCAAATCCAGTAAACTTCATTTCAACAGCAGATTTAGATGGAGATGGAAAAACAGATGTTTTGGCTTCTTCCAACTCCGGGGCGGCATTTTCAATTTTTAGGAATACAACTTCTACCATTGGCTCAATTACTTTTGGTACACGTATAGATATAGTTGGTGTAGGAGGAGCTTATAATTTCGATATTGGTGATGTTGACGGAGATCTTAAGCCTGATTTAGTATGTATTAATTTTAATAATAGTAGTATTTCAGTATTTAGAAATACTAGTACCGTTGGCTCAATTAGTTTTGCCACCAGACAAGATATTACTAGTGGAAGTGCTCCAAGCTCACTAACTATATATGATGTGGATGGAGATGGTAAGAATGATATTGCAGTCACATTATATTATTCTGCCCAAGTGGTAATATTTAGAAATACAACTACAACTGTAGGATCTCCTACCTTTTTAAATACTGGATCGGTAACCACAGGTAGTTATCCTCATTTTATTAAAAGTGGAGATATAGATGGTGATGGAAAAAAAGATTTGGTAACTGGTAATTTTTATGGCTATAATATTTCAGTTATAAAAAATAACTCTACAGGTATCAATAATTTTACATTTCAAAGTGCTCAAAATTTCTTTTCTGGTTCAGGATTATCCTATTGCCAAGGTATAACAATTAATGATTTTGATAATGATAATAAATTAGATATTGGAGTATGTAATTATGGAAATAATAATATTACTGTTTTCAAAAATACTTCTGTTATTGGAGTAATTAACTCATCTTCATTAGCTGCTCAAGTAAATTTTCCTGCCAATACCAATCCAACCTATTTATGGGCTGCAGATTTAAATGGAGATTTAAAATCTGACATAATAGTTAGTAATTATGCTTCTAGCAACATCTCCATTTACCGCAATCAAATTATTGCCAATGAGCCAACAGTTGCTGCTAGTAATCTAAATATTTCAACCGTTTCATCTAGCTCTGTGCAACTTAATTTTACCAAAGGTAATGGCACCCGACGCATGGTGCTAGCTAGGCTTGGTTCTGCTGTGAATGCTTCCCCAGTTGATACTTATGCCTATGTTGCAAATAGTATATTCGGAAATGGAAACCAAATTGGTTCTGGGAATTTTGTGGTGTACAGTGATACCGGAAATTCTGCTACCATTACCGGGTTAACTGCTGGCAATACCTACCATTTTTCGGTTATTGAGTTTAATGGAACTACTAACTACAGCAATTATCTTCAAACTCCAAAACTAGATGGAAGTACATTTTTAGGTAAAGTCCTTTTTTCTAAATCAAGTGGTAATTTAAATGATTTAGCCACTTGGGGGCCAAATTTAGATGGAACAGGCACAGCCCCAACAAGTTTTGCAGATAGCAACACTGTTTATTATGTGTTAAATAATGCTACGCCTGCCGTTGGCGGTAACTGGATTATTGGTGGTAATAGAAGCTATGTGGTGTTTGGTGATGGTAGTATTGTTTACAATATCAATATACCTTCTTCAAATGGTATTGCTATTGATAGCATAGTGGTTAAAAATAATATCACACTATCTATTCAAGGTACTTTAGCCGTAAACAAATCTTTTTGGGAAAATGGCTCAACAGCCTTATACTATGGTAGTGCCGCTCAAACAATTGTTTCTGGAGATTATAGCAATTTGCAAGTTGTTAGCGCCGCTAAAAATATGAGTGGTAATGTTCGGGTTAGAAATAATTTAACAATGACCGCCAGTATCAATACAGATACTTTTACCTTAACTCTCGGAAACAGTGCTTTAAATCCAGGTTTA
>CAMCJW010000196.1 GCA_945875195.1 Chitinophaga pinensis
ACATCTTTACCCGACATAATTACCGAAAACGACTTTTCTTGGATAGGGGTTGGATGTATGTATGCTAAATCCTGAAGTGCATTGAGCAGTGGTTTATTTAAATTTAAATCTTCAAAATTAAGCATACTTTTTTTTGTAAAGGTCGGTAATCAATCGGATAAATAGGCAATTCTATTTAGTGAACTAAATTCCGAGCCATTCTTTTGCGGTATTCCTCAATAGCTTTATTTTGGTTTCTTCATCAATGTCTTTCATCAATTCAATAAACTTACCATGCTCCAAATCGCCTAGTGGGAAAGGGAAATCAGAACCCATAGCAATTTTACCAGCCCCAAACATTTTTAATAAAAAAGCAAAAGTATCATCGTCGTGAACCAACGAATCAATATAAAATTTATCTGAATAATTCCTGGGTTCATCCACTTTATGCACATTACATAAATCTGGCCTAGCATGGTAGGCATGAGAAATTCTACCTATAGTTTGCGGAAAGCAGCCACCACCATGGGCAAACAATACTCTTAATTTAGGGAACTTGTCAAATATTCCACCAAACAACATGCTACAAATAGCCAAAGATGTTTCTGCAGGCATACCAATTAACCAAGGAAGAAAGTACTTTGGCATTCTATCTTGTCCCATCATATCCCAAGGATGAACAAAAATGCACATGCCTAATTTTTCGGCAGTTTCATAAAATGGGTAATAATACTCATCATCCAAATTACGGTGCTCAATATGGGTGCCAATTTCTATGCCTGGTAAATTTAATTCGTGCTTACACCTAGATAACTCTTGGCAGGCCAAATTAATATCTTGCATGGGAAGCGTTCCCAAACCAACAAATCGGGTAGGGTAGGTTTCTTGAATTTTAGAAACATGATTATTATAATATTGAGCCCACTCCAAAGTATGTTTTGGTTCAGCCCAATAATAAAACAAAACGGGTACAATGCTCAATGCCATTAACTCAACGTCATGTTTATCCATGTGCTCAATAATGCTTTCTGGATTCCAGCACAATTCATCAATGGTGCGAAAGAAAGTGCCATCTGCTTTCATCATATTGGCCCTGCCAGGTTGAAAATGGTCTAAGTAAATAAACTCATTGCCATAACCGTATTTATCTTTTAAATTAGGCATATTTTCTGGCAAAATATGCGCATGGACATCAATTTTTTTGTAACTTTTCATAAGTTAAATTCCATCCCCGTCAAGGATGTTTCCTAATCCACCTAGTATGCCACCTTCTTCTCTTCTTTTTCCAAATCCTCCATAGGAGATAATTCTTCCGGCTAGCCTAGAAATAGGCAACGATTGAATCCAAACCTTTCCTGGTCCAGTTAAAGTGGCAAAAAATACGCCTTCTCCGCCAAATAATGTATTCTTAACGCCACCTACAAATTGTATGTCGTAATTAACCTCTTTGGTAAATGCAACAATACAACCAGTATCAATTTTTAAAACCTCACCTGCTTGCAACTGGCGCTCTTCCACATGCCCACCTGCGTGTAAAAAAGCCATTCCGTCACCTTCTAGCTTTTCCATGATAAAACCCTCGCCACCAAATAAGCCAGTTCCTAATTTTTTCTGAAATTCAATACCGATGCTCACGCCTTTTGCAGCGCATAAAAAAGCATCCTTCTGGCAAGTAATCCTGCCACCCATTCTACTCAAATCCAATGGAATTATTTTCCCAGGGTAGGGTGCGGCAAAAGTAACTGTTCTTTTACCCGAAACCATATTGGTATAGGCGGTCATAAACAAGCTTTCACCAGTTAATAGCCTTTTGCCAGCCGACAATAGTTTGCCAAATATGCCGTTTTCTTGGGTACTGCCATCTCCAAAAATAGTGTTCATTTGAATGCCATCATTCATCATCATAAAACTACCTGGCTCGGCCATGATGGTTTCTTGCGGGTCTAATTCTATCTCTACACATTGCATTTCACTGCCAAAAATGCGGTAATCTACTTCATGGTTGCTGATCATAATTTGAAATTTTATTGGACCAAAAATATTCAAAAAATAAGAAACCTAGGCTCATTATTTTAAGAAATTAGGTTTTATTGTGATTTTTACTTGAAAATATAAAAAAAATTGCTTTATTCGTAGGATGCGAGTAGGTCTTTTAGTTGGAGTTTCTGGACGTATAGGCAATTCCTTATTGGAATCTTTGCTAAATAATCGGCGGTACAAAAAAGTCATTTTGTTAACTCGAAGAAAAAATAAGCGATTAAGTAATATTCACCTCAAAAAAGTTAGTGTTAACTTTTCTGACATGGAGAATTATGCTGAAGAATTTAACGAGGTAAATGACGTTTATTGTTTATTGGGAACTGATTTTATCAATACGATAGATTTAGAAGATGCACCCATGTTTGATTATGAATATCCGCTTAGTATTGCAAAAGTTGCCAAGAATCAGGGGGTGAAGAGCTTTATTTTAATTAACCCCTCTAAGGCTAGCATCACTTCAAACGTTGATAAGTATAAAATTAGAGCAAAATTAGTTGCTGAAATTAAATTATTAGGGTTTGAGAATTTTTATGTTTTTAATGTCAATAAAATTGACAAATCTACCAACTTAAAGAGTACATTATTTCTAATCAATAAAAATCTTGGTAATTTAGTAAACTTGATAGGATGTAAATTATTACACAAGAATAAGTCTGTACCGGCTAACATATTAGCTAGAAAAATGATTGAAGTTGCAATTAGCAACCCACTTGAGAAAAAAGAGTTTCACACCATAGATTATTAATTCTATTTAATTGAAAAAAGCATTAGTAATTGGCGCCACAGGGTTAATAGGGCGGAACTTAGTTTTTGAATTGTTGAAGAGCACTCATTATTCCAAAGTTACAGTTTTAGCTCGTAGAGACTTGGTTATCAAACATGATAAACTACATCAAATTTTGCTCGATTTTGATGATTTGGATCAATACAAAAATGAAATGATTGTTGATGATGTATTTTGTTGTTTAGGTTCAACCAAAGCCAAAACACCCGATACAATTTTATACAAACAAATTGATTTTGATTATCCCTTGAAGGTCGCAGAAATAGCTAAGGTAAATGGCGCATCCCAATTTTTATTGGTAAGTTCATTAGGTGCAAGTGTTGATTCTTCTATTTTTTATAGCAAGTTAAAAGGAGAGGTTGAAGCAGCAATTGCCAACATTGGTTATACTTCTTTGAGCATTTTTAGACCATCATTGCTATTGGGTTCAAGAAATGAAAGTAGGCCCCTTGAAACCATAACTCAATACTTAATGCGTGTGCTCAATCCACTTTTTATTGGGCCATTAAAATTATACAAGGCAATAAAGGGCTCTGAGGTTGCAAAAGCCATGATAAAAACCGCAATCATTGCTAAACCTGGTAAAGAAATTATTTTAAACAATCAAATTCTTGATTTAGCCAAAAGCTAACAGCCATTGGTCAACAGCTTTTCCCAACCTAAACGCAAGTGTAAAAATAGACTGCCAAACCCAGTATAACCATTGTATTTCCTATCCATTCCCACTTATTTAATTTCTCTTTGAATAAGAAATATCCTGCTAACAAGGAATAAGGAAAAAATGCCAATTGCATAAATCCAAGCACATTCAATGAAAATTTTTGGTAACTTATATTTACCAATACTGAACCTAATATGGTAAAGATAGCAATAGCTATTATCTTAAGATCTTTAACCGGCGGCCTTAGTAAACTAAAGGTATGGTCATTTAAAATTAAATAAAATGCTGATAGGATTAGAATGGTAAACTCCATGATCCAGGTGCCCCAAATGGCACTGGTATTTGCCAACGGAATGCTTAATAAGGCATAACCAAAACCCCAGCAAACGGCACTAATTAAGGCATCAAATAAACCTTTATGATTTACTGTTTTTCTCCATTGAATTAAAATGCCAAGGATAGAAAGAAAAGCTGAAATGAAAAACCAATTGTTTACTTGTTCATGGTTTAAAACAATACCTAAGCCATAATGTATAAATGCCCCACAAATGCCAATTACAGCCACATTTACAAAATGCAATGTTTGAATTGCCTTTACATAATAAAATAATCCTAGCGCACATAACACACTACAAAATAATAATAATCCAATGGAGTTAAAATTTGGCAGATTATTTAATTCTCCGGAAGAAACTAACCACAGAGATGCCAAGGCAACCGTTAAAACAGATCTAATGTAAATTAACCTGCCAGCGCTATGATTCCCACTACCTAATTTAATAAATAAATCGGCAAGAAAGTAGGAGGTATTTACGGCCAAAGAAAACCAAATCGCATTCACGGTTTTCTGCTCATTAAATTAAGTGATTAATTGCCTGGATGGTGTTTTGTTCAACCCTCTGCAATACCTCTTTATAGTCTTGTTTTTGAAAAGATTTTCCAGTTATTTTTTCATATAATTCAATGTATCTATTGGTAATTAAAGAGATGAATTCTTGATCGAAAAAAGGCACTACCTGCCCTTCCAAACCTTGAAAATTGTTCTCAATAAGCCATTGTCTTACAAATTCTTTTGATAGCTGTCTCTGCTGCTGGTTTTGGCTTTGAATGGTATCATAGGTATCAGCATAAAAGTACCTACTCGAATCTGGTGTGTGAATTTCATCCATCAATAAAATAGTACCATTCTTTTTTCCAAATTCATATTTTGTATCAACTAATATCAATCCTTGTTTTTTTGCATAGGCTGAACCAAAAGAAAACAGTTTTTTGGTATAGTCTTCCAAGATCAAATAATCTGCTTCTGATACCAATCCCAATTCAAATATACCTTCTCGCGAAACGTCTTCATCATGACCTTCACTGGCCTTTATGGTTGGCGTAATAATGGGTTCAGGAAATGCATCATTTTCTTTTAATCCATCTGGCATGGCAACTCCACAAATCATTCTTTTGCCACTATTGTACTCGCGCCAAGCATGTCCTGCCAAGTAGCCTCTAATAACCATTTCTACTTTAAAAGGCTCACAATAATGTCCTATGGTAACATTTGGATCAGGACTAGCTACATGCCAATTTGGAACCAAGTCTTTGGTTAAGGTTAAAAAGTGCTCAGCAATTTGGTTCAAAACCTGACCTTTATAAGGAATGGCATTAGGCAAAACAACATCAAATGCAGAAATGCGATCAGAAGCCACCATTACCAAATACTTATCATTGATATTATAAACATCGCGCACTTTACCACGATACAAACTTTTTTGGCCTTCAAAACTAAAATTAGTAGAAACTAGGGCATCCATAATTGCAATATTTAATGCTGCAATATGCATAAAAAGTTAAGAAGTATCAAACAACTCAACCATTTGATGTTCCTGATAGGGGAATATAAAACTACAGTTCTAAGGCATGATTTTTATTTCGGTGCGGCGGTTTTGAGCGCGTCCTTCTATTGTTTTATTATCTGCAATTGGTTGGGTATCGGCATAACCCTTAGAACTTAACCTAGCAATAGGAACGCCTGTGGCCACCAAATAATCTTTTACTGCTTTTGACCTATTTGCAGATAATAATGAGTTTTTAGCAATGTCGCCAGTATTATCTGTATGTCCGCCAATTTCTATTTTTACCTTAGGATTATTAGCCAAAAACTGAACCAGTTTGTTCAATTCTGCTTTTGAATCTGGTTTCAAATCAAATTTATCTGACTCGAAGAAAATATTCTTTAAAACCACTTTGGCGCCTGGAGTTATAGGTTGTAAAGGCACCGATAGAACCAAAGGATCA
>CAMCJW010000197.1 GCA_945875195.1 Chitinophaga pinensis
CCATGATCCAATTAATATAGATGCAAATTTTGAAGCATATTCAAAGGAAAATACACAGCTTGCAATTGATTTATTAGAAACCTATCAAAAGGCATCACTTGTTTTAACTACAAAAATACATTGTGCTCTTCCATGCATAGCATTGGGAGTTCCGGTAATGTTAATACATCCTGATCCAACTGATCCTAGGTTAGATGCTCTGCATGCTTTGATTCAGGTGATTTCTTACAAACAGTTTAGTAAACTTAAAAAACTTCCAATTGCTAAGGTCAATACCAAAAATTTATTGGCATTACAAAACAGGCTGAACACCTTAACAAATATGGCAGTTGCAGAGAATGGCAATCCATTTAAAAGTAGTAAACATCCAGAATTAATTTTTAAGGGTAAATATTATAGGGTTGTTTCAAACTTAACTGCCACTGCTGTAAAAATGTTTTGGAAATTTGGCTTAAACAAAAACCAGTTTGAAAAAGTATTTGGCCAAGCGTATTTAAATGAAAAAAACTAAGACCCTAATTTATGTAACACAATTGCTCGAATCAGGCGGAATTGAAAGTCACTTGAAGGAGTTTTGTAGGAACATGAATTCTGAGGAAATGGAACTCTCTTTGATTGTTGGGTATTATAAAGGGGATAACAAAACTAAAGTGTATTACCAATCAATTTGCAAAAATGCTTGGTTCATACAATCCAAATATGCTCCAATACGACTGCTTACTTTGCTATTAAAGATTTGGTTTTTAAGGAGGGAACAATTTGAAACACTTTATACAAATGGGCAAGGAAAAAGTATTTGGCATGTAGGTAAATTACTTGGCAAAAAAATTCATTGGGTACACCACCATCATACCTCTGGCGATGAATTAGACCAAGCTAGTTGGCCAAATGAATATAGTTTGGCTATGAAAAAGTGCCAAGCTGTAATAGCATGTGCTAAGCCAAATGCCTTAAATATAGCTCAAGTACTTGGGAAAGATGTATTAAATATACCATGCTTTTCAGTTAGTCTTGAACCTAAAAAAAATGAATATCCCGCAGCAGGGAGAGTTAATTTAGGATATTATGGTAGGCTAATCAAAGAAAAGGGCATTGAGTTGATGTGTAAGTTATCTCAAGACAAAGATTTAACGGAGATTGACTTTTATATTTGGGGCAAAGGGGCAAATTTTCCACCTGCTTATTTTAATGAATATCCAATTAATTATATGGGTCATTTTTCATCTACAGAGGCTTTGAATGGGATAATTCAAAGCCTCGATGGATTTATTCTTTTGAGTGAACATCCAGAGGGATTACCCATAAGTTTATTAGAGGTAATGAGTTCGGGCTTACCTTGGCTTGCTACCAATAAAGGAGGCATACATGATTTAAGTATTGATCCGAACCTTAATATGATTATATCATCAGATACGGATTATGCATCCATTAAAAGGCATTTACTCAATTTTGTGGCTAGCATAAAAAACGGAAATACAAATAGACTACAGCAAATTGAAAAATACCAATTAGAATATGCTGTTAAAGCGATCAAGAACCAATGGCAAATAGTTTTAGGACATTAACAAAAAGATGGTAGTATTATCACATCCTACGGGAAATGAATTTGTGAGATATGCTGCATCAGGATTAATTCAGGCTCAAATACTGCAATCTTTTTTTACAAGTATTGCATGCTTTGAAAACGACTTTTTATATCAAATGGGTGGTTTTTCAAAATTTTCAGAATTAAGAAAACGAGTATTTGATACCAATTTGAAACCATATACAAAAATTAATCCATACCATGAACTCATGCGCCAATTAAGCATGAAAATGAATTGGGATGATTTAATAAGACATGAGTTTGGTAAATTTAGTGTAGATGGAGTATACTCAAATCATGACAATTGGGTAAGTAAAAAATTAGCTAAACAGCAATATAAAGGTGCTAAAGCCATTTATGCTTATGAGGATGCCGCATTACAATCCTTTATTAAATCAAAACAAATTGGCCTAATTAATTTCTACGATTTATCAATTGGGTATTGGCGCATGGGAAGCAAAATATTAGCAATTGAAAAAGAACGCAAACCACTTTATGCCAGCACACTCACTGGGTTGTTAAATTCTGAATATAAACTTGCAAAAAAGGATGAAGAATTGGCGCTTGCTGATAACATAATTGTGGCAAGTAGTTTCACAAAAGACACGCTAAATTTATATCCAAACCAATTAAATAAGGTAACTGTTATTCCTTATGGGTTTCCTGAAGTTATAGATAGAAAACAAATAAAAGAAAAAGATAACAAACCATTAAAATTGTTATTTGTAGGCGGTTTAACACAAAGAAAAGGTATTGCCGAAGTGTTTGATGTTGCCAATTATTTTGGTAAACACATAGAGCTTACCGTAATTGGACGGAAAACTACGAATGAATGCATTGAACTAGATAATAACTTAAAAAAGCATAGCTGGATTCCAAGTTTACCTCACCACGAAATATTGGAACAAATGCAGCGCCATGACGTGTTATTATTTCCATCTATATTTGAAGGATTTGGAATGGTAATAAGCGAAGCCATGTCGCAGGGAATGCCAGTAATAACAACAAATCATACCGCGGGAAAAGATTTTATAATTCATGGCGAAAATGGTTGGATTGTAGAACCAGGCAATTCAAATGCAATGATTCAAATAATTCAAAATATTATTGATGACAGAGAACATTTGGCGCAAATCAAAACGAATGCTCAAAAAACTGCCAGAGAGAGGCCGTGGCACAAATATGCAAATGAGCTAGCTTTATTTGTAAAACAAAATATTGGTAATGAGTAGCAGCAGAAGCTTTGGTTTAGATATACTCAGGACATTAGCAATTGGATTTGTATTGTTGGCCCATTTTGCCAAAGTATTTGATACAATTGGCTTTTGGGGAGTTGAATTATTTTTTGCATTAAGTGGGTTTTTAATAGGAAAAATACTATGGGAAAATTATAATTCAAGCAAAATATACAACATAAATTTGGTTATCAATTTTTGGAAACGAAGATGGTGGCGCACTGTTCCCAATTACTATTTATTTTTGGTAGTTATGGTAATATTTCAATGGTATTTGAATAATAAACTAACTGAAATCACAACAATTATTAAATCGATATTTTTTATACAAAATTTTATTGGAAGAGAAGAAGAGTTTTACAGTGTTTCTTGGAGTTTGTGTATTGAAGAATGGTTTTATTTGTTATTTCCATTATTACTTTTACTATTATCATATTTAAATTTTTCAAAAAAAATGACATTTATTGCTACCCTATTTTTCTTCATTTTATCATCAATTTTTATACGATATTATCTAATTGAGCAACATGTTGGTCATTCATTAAGAGGAATTACATTAGCTAGAATAGATGCGATAGTTTATGGAGTAGCAGCAGCGTTTTTTATTCAAATAAAAAAGCACAGCAAAACCTTACCAAAATATATGTTATTACTTGGCTGTGTCGTTTTATTCTATTGTGTAAAACAAGTTCATTTTTCGAAAATACAATACGAACAAATTAGAAGTGGCCAATTATTTTTGATGTTAACACCTATTGCTTTTGCTTTAATAATGCCTGAAATAGAAAAAATCAATTTTACATTTAAACATTTGAATTGGTTGAAAATTAGTATACAAAAAATGAGCCTATGGTCTTATTCTATCTATTTAAGCCATATTCCTATTATGTTTTTTATATATCATATCACATCTGGCATTAGAATAAATGAAATTGGCAACTTGATATCTAAATTACTTGGATTGTTAGTCACAGTTGTAATTTCCGCCATATTATTCAGGTACTTTGAAAAACCATTAACAAATAAAAGACCTTCTGAGTTAAAAAGTTAAATATCAGTTTGAACAGCAAAAATTTAAATACTACCAACAATTTAACAAATATTAGAAATGGCATTTGGTTGTATTTTTTATTACTAATATTTGAAGGAGCTATTCGTAAATGGTTATTACCTCAATTGGCAAATCCAATATTATTAGTAAGAGATCCTTTGGTGATTTACTTACTCATATCTGCAAGTTTTAATAGAATTGTTTTTTTAAATAGTTATCTATTTTACACTTTTTGTATTTGTATAATAAGTTTTATGGCTACAATGTTTGTAGGACATGGAAATATTTTTGTTGCTATTTATGGTTTAAGAATTTTTTTACTTCATTTTCCAATGATATTTTTAATAGGAACTGTTTTTAACAAAGAAGATGTAATAAAAATGGGTAAAGTAGTTTTATATTTTTCTATACCAATGGCAATTTTAATTGTTATACAATTTTTTAGTCCACAAAGCGCATGGGTTAACAAAGGAATTGGCGATTCTATTGGTGGTGGATTTAGCGGGGCAATGGGTTATTTAAGACCACCTGGAACCTTTTCATTTACAAGTGGAATAACTTCTTTCTTTAGTTTAGTGGCAGTATTTGTTTTTTATTTTTGGATTGAGTCGCCAAAAATAAACAGAGTAATTTTATCATTCGCTACAATAGCTCTTTTAGCTTCCATTCCATTTTCAATTAGTAGAAGTTTGTTTTTTCAGATATTAATCATCTCTGCTTTTGGCATTATAGGTTCAAATAGGATTAAACTATATAATAACAAAATTGCAATTATGGGTTTAGGAATTGGTATATTAATTACCATATTGAGCTTATTTGATATTTTCTTAATTGGAGTTGAAGCTTTTTCTAACAGGCTTGAAAAGGCTAATACATCCGAAGGTGGATTTGAATCCGTTTTTCTTGATAGGTATTTAGGTGGGTTAATAAATGCGCTAAGTTCATCAAGCTTCCAACCTTTTTGGGGATACGGCATAGGTTATGGCACAAATGTTGGAAGTAATATTTTAACAAATAAAAGTACATTCCTTATTTCGGAAGGGGAATGGGGAAGATTAATAGGGGAATTAGGTCCAATACTTGGATTAGGAATAATCCTAATAAGATTATTAATGAGCATAAGACTAACTTCTTGGGCATGGCATTATTTAAAAATAAATGATATTTTACCTTGGCTTATATTATCATTTACACTTTTAATTTTGCCTCAAGGCGGCTGGTCACAACCTACTTCGTTGGGATTTAGTGTATTGGTAACTGGTTTATTAATTGCATCATTCAAATCAAACAATTTAACTGAAAATTCAATTGAAAAACGTTAAGGTAATTTTGGTTGGAAACTATTCAAAAGACAAACAAGTTAGCATGAACAGTTTCCTAAATATTTTAGCTTTGGGTTTAAAAAAAGAGCAGTATGAATTCGAGATTTGGAAGCCTTTGATTTGCTTTGGCATTTATTTAAATAATACTAATAAAGGCATAGGTAAATGGTTTGGATATATTGATAAATACATACTTACTCCCATTTATTTTTATTTAAGGGTTCTGAGTAATAAATTTACCAAAGCAAATTATGTTTACCATATTTGTGACCATTCAAATGCTATTTATCTTACAAATTTTCCTAACAGGCAAACCCTCATTACTTGTCATGATGTTATTGCAATTAGAGGTGCTTTAGGTTATAGAGATGCCTATTGCGAGGCCAGCAGTTTTGGGAAAATATTGCAAAATCAAATTCTTAAAAATCTGAAGAAAGCACAACATATAGCAATGGTTTCATCTAACACTAAAAATCAGTTTTTTGAAATTGCACCTTCAAAAATCAATCAGCAAGGAATAAGTGTTATTCATAATG
>CAMCJW010000198.1 GCA_945875195.1 Chitinophaga pinensis
GTTGCACTGTGCCAAGTTATCCCAAAGAACCTTTAAGCCCAGGTGCCGAATCTGCCATTGATGTACAATTCAATAGCAGCGGTAAAGTAGGTACCTTTGAGAAAAATGTAACCATTACCTCAAATACCATTCCCACTCAAATTTACCTAGTAATAAGAGGTGAAGTAAAAGAGAAAAAATAATAATCCAAAATCCAAAACTAAAAACTTAAAACTATATATGATTAACCAAGTATTATTAATGGCGCCACCGGCTGCAGGAGCCACAGGAAACCCAGTTATGCAATTTCTTCCATTGATTTTGATTTTTGTGGTTTTCTATTTCTTCATGATTTATCCTCAAATCAAAAAGAATAAAGCCCAAAAGAAGTTTCGTGAGAATTTAGGCAAAGGTGATAAGGTAATTACCATTGGTGGCGTTCATGCGAAAATTTTGGAAGCTACCGAACATACTTTCTTAATTGAAAGCGAAGGTACCAAATTGCGTATCGACCGCACTGCTGTATCAATGGAAGCTTCTCAAGCATTGAATACCCCTGCCAAAGAAGAAAAGAAATAATTAAAAATCTATAAACATTTGCTTTCTTTGAGAAAGCAAATGTTTTGTTATGTTAAAAGTTGGGATCACTGGCAATATTGGAAGCGGTAAATCTACCGTAGCCAGAATTTTTTCTCAATTGGGAATTCCCATTTACAATGCCGATTCAAGGGCTAAAGCTGTTATGTTAAAACCTGCTTTGGTTGCCGCAATTAAACAACTTTTGGGTAGTGAATCATACTCAGAAAATGGGGAATTGAACCGAGCATTCATTTCCCAAAAAGTATTCAATAATTCAGCTTTACTTACCCAGTTAAACGCCTTGGTTCATCCTGCGGTATTCTTAGATTTTGATGAATGGATTTTGGATCAAACCGCCCCTTATATTTTAAAAGAAGCTGCCCTGCTTATAGAAAGCAATTCCTACAAAAATCTTGATTTATTAATTGTGGTTTTAGCAGATTATTCCATTAGATTGGAAAGAAGCATGAAGCGCGATGGGGCAGACGAGGCCAGCATTTTGGCCCGTATGAATGCGCAAATGCCACAAGAGGATAAAGCAAAATTAGCTAGGTTTGTCATCAACAATAATGACGATTTACTCATTCCACAAGTGCTCAAAATTCACCAGCAAATTTTGCAATTGGGAGAGTGAATTTAAACATCACCTTTGTTACTTTTTTTGTAAAAATTTAACATGTGTCATTGGTCCCAATTTCAAATAATTGATAGGCCTTTATAATTAAACCCCGAATATATTTTTTAAATCAACACCTGCAATGGAAAATAACTTGGCTTGCTTACTTTATCTTCAATTTGGCAAATTTCAAAACCAAAACTTTTTTTCCTGCTGAGTCAAAATCAATCGTGGCCTTTCTATTATCGCCATTTCCCTCTAAACTCTCCACCAAACCCAAACCAAATCTTTGGTGTTCTACCTTCATTCCTGCTTCTAAGTTACTAGTATCATCGGCTTCAAAATTTGGATCAACCGGAGCCTGAGTTACCGCGGCAGTTCTTGGTTGTGGCCTGTTAAAAGTAAGGGCTTTTTTAGGTAAACCGCTTAATGTAGCACTGTTTTTTTGCGCGCCATGTTCTTTCTCATTAAACTGTCCTCTTGGCCCAAATACATTTTCAAAATGTAAAAATTGTGGGTCTAATTCAGTTAAAAATCTACTAGGTTCAGCATTCACAATATTGCCAAATTTAAACCTACTGGTGGCAAAGCTAATGGTTACTTTTTTCATAGCTCTCGTAATGGCTACATAGAACAATCTCCTTTCTTCTTCCAACTCTTGCCTGCTGTTTAAACTGAGTTGACTAGGAAATAAATTCTCCTCCAAACCCACCACATGCACATATTTATATTCCAAACCTTTTGCCGAGTGTATGGTCATTAAGCTTACATGGTCTTGGGTTTGATCCTTGTCTTTATCGTCGTTTGTTAGAAGCGCTACATCAGCCATAAAATCAGCTAAGGTTTTTGGTCTTGCAACGCCGTCTTCATCGGCTCCATCATCCAAACTAAACTCTTTTATACCATTGAGTAATGCTTCTGTATTTTCATACCTAGCAATGCCTTCAACCGTTTTGTCTTCGTACAAAGATTTCAATACGCCACTCGATTTTGCAATGTGCATGGCTACTTCGTAAACGTTGCGATCAAGCATTGCCTGAAAACTTTTTATCATGGTTACAAAGTCTTCAATGGCACTCATGTTCTTGAACCCAATTTGATTCACTTGCTCCATTACTTGCCACAAACTAACCTTGTGCTGGTCTGCCACAACAGCTAGTTTTTCTAAACTAGTTTTTCCAATACCGCGTGTAGGATAATTAATCACCCTTTTTAAGGCTTCTTCATCATTTGGGTTCAAAACAATTCTGTAATAACCCAATAAATCTTTCACTTCCTTTCTCTGGTAAAAAGATAAGCCACCATAAATTTTATAGGGAATATTGAGCTTTCGCAGTGCTTCCTCCATCGACCTACTTTGGGCGTTGGTTCGATACAAAATGGCAAAATCTTTGTTCATGGCTTGGCTATTCATTTTATCTTGGAATATTGCCGAGGCCACCATTTTGCCTTCTTCATTATCGGTTAAAGCTTTAAATACCCTAATTCTTTCACCTGGTTCATTGTCTGTCCAAACCTTCTTTTTTATTTGGTCCCTATTTTTTTCAATAACGCTTGAGGCAGCATTCACAATGGTTTGCGTGCTTCTATAATTTTGTTCTAGTTTAAAAGTTTTTACATCTGGAAAGTCTTTTTGAAAACCCAAAATGTTTTTGATATTGGCTCCCCTAAAGGCATAAATACTCTGTGCATCATCACCAACCACAGCAATGTTTTCATTCACGGTAGCCAATTTTTTGATAATCATGTATTGCGCATGGTTGGTGTCTTGAAACTCATCAACCATGATGTACTTAAACATGTGCTGGTACTTATTCAACACATCTAAATGATTGGCAAAAAGCTTGTGGGTATTCACCAATAAATCGTCAAAATCCATGGCTCCAGCTCTAAAACACCTGTCTTGGTAAGTTTTAAAAAGTTGACCAAATTTTGGTCGGCCGCTGCTGGCATCATTTTCGGAATATTCACTATTGCCAAGGTATTCTTCGGCCGTAATCAATACGTTTTTTGCAGCCGATATTCGTCCAAGCATATTTGATGGCTTATACAGCTTGTCATCCAATTTCATTTCCCCTAAAATGGTTTTGATTAAGCTCTTGCTATCGTCCGAATCGTAAATGGTAAAGTTTCTAGGATAACCAATTCTCTCACTTTCACTTCTTAAAATCCTTGAAAAAATACTGTGGAAAGTACCCATCCAGATATTTTTTGATTCGGTACCTACTGCCTCATAAATCCTATGACGCATCTCTTTAGCAGCCTTGTTGGTAAAGGTGAGCGATAATATCTGAAATGGATCAACGCCATTCCTTAACATGTGTACAATTCTATAGGTAAGTACCCTTGTTTTGCCAGAACCAGCCCCAGCAATAATCATCACTGGTCCATCAATTTGTTCTACTGCCGCCCTTTGCGAAGGGTTTAATGTCTCTAAATAATCCACCCAACAAAGGTAGGTTAAGAAATCTTTTTGTTAGGAACTAAGATTTCAACATAGGAAATATTATATAACAGCATGCTGAGAGTTATTGTAAAAATAGTATTCACACAGAAATGGCTTAACGATTTCTTTATTAGACAGTTGTTAGTGTTCTCAAGGGTAATTTCCTGCCAAATAGCTTGTAGGATAGCATTATTTTGGTACTTTTGAATTTTAATATACCTATTTCATGTTGAACCAATATTTAGACCAAAACAAGCAAAAGTTTTTAGATGAACTTTTTGAATTACTACGCATCCCTTCTATTAGCGCTGATCCGGCTTATCACAATGATATTGTTGAGGCAGCAAATTATATTAAAAATAAACTTATAGCAGCTGGTGCCGACAAGGTTGAACTTTGCGAAACTGCTGGTAATCCTATTGTTTATGGGGAGAAAATAATTGACCCTAGTTTGCCTACAGTATTGGTTTATGGTCATTATGATGTGCAGCCTGCGGTTCCATTAGATTTATGGGATACGCCTCCGTTTGAACCAACCATTCGTAAAACAGCAGTGCATCCTGATGGCGCCATATTTGCCCGTGGTGCCTGCGACGATAAAGGTCAGGTTTACATGCACGTGAAAGCCTTTGAAACAATGATGGCCAATAATACCTTGCCTTGTAATGTAAAATTTATGATTGAGGGTGAAGAGGAAGTAGGTTCAAGCAACTTGGGCCCTTTTTGTATTGCCAATAAAGAAAAATTAAAGGCAGATGTAGTCCTCATTTCTGATACTTCTATTTTGGCCAATGATACGCCTAGCATAGATTGTGGCTTAAGAGGTTTAAGCTACATTGAAGTAGAAGTTACCGGCCCAAACCGCGATTTACACAGCGGTGTTTATGGCGGTGCAATTGCCAATCCCATTAACATTTTGGCAAAAATGATTGCCAGCATGCACGATGAAAATAACCACATCACCATTCCTGGATTTTATGATCAAGTAGTAGAACTTTCTGCCCAAGAAAGGGCCGAATTAAATAAGGCACCTTTTGATTTAAATGAGTACAAAAAGGACCTCAATGTAGCTGAAGTTTGGGGCGAAACGGGTTACAATGTGATGGAGCGCACTGGGATCAGACCAACCCTAGATTGCAATGGTATTTGGGGAGGTTATATTGGCGAAGGTGCAAAAACTGTTTTGCCTTCCAAAGCTTTTGCCAAAATAAGTATGCGATTGGTACCTAACCAAGATTCACATTCCATTACAGAACTGTTTAAAAATCATTTCGAAAGTATTGCCCCTAAAGGAGTAACAGTAATAGTAAAACCGCACCATGGTGGCGAGCCTGTTGTAACGCCAATAGATTCGCATGCCTACAAAGCGGCCGAAAAAGCCATGGAAAAAACTTATGGTAAAAAGCCAATTCCTACAAGAGGCGGAGGAAGTATACCTATTGTTGCCTTGTTTGAAAGAGAGCTTGGTTTAAAATCTGTACTCATGGGATTTGGTTTAGATAGCGATGCTTTGCACTCTCCAAACGAACATTATGGCTTGTTTAATTATTATAAAGGTATCGAAACCATACCTTATTTCTTTCAGTATTTTTCAGAAAAATAAGTGGATATTTTGAAAGCTGTTTAAAATGGACCTGTACTTTATTTGCTTATAAAGAATGTGATTGCTATTGATATTTATTAAGATACATACGACCCCTTCGGGGTCGCATATATATAGCATTTAATTTCTCTATAAACATACGACCCCTTCGGGGTCGCCTATATATAGCATTTAATTTTTCTATAAACATACGGCCGCGTAGGGGTCGAATATGCAATTAATGTATGACTTACGATTTAAAAATGATAATTTGGATAAGATAGTGCAATACCATTGCTAAATTCATCGTTATAAAAATGTAATATTAGCTTTAGAAGGTAAAAATTATAATCAAAAAAGTTATTTTGCAAAGGTTTGATATTTAGCTTGATGAAATTGTACAACAAAGTATTAAGGTTTTTATTTTTCCTGTTTTTGTGCTGCTTTTTTCAAACTGAAATAAAGGCTCAAAAAACCTATGGCTTTGAATGGATAAAAACCTACCAG
>CAMCJW010000199.1 GCA_945875195.1 Chitinophaga pinensis
TTTATTCAAAAAGAAAACAAGTTATTCTATTTAAAAGATGGCGCAGAAATGCCTATTAAACGAATTTATAATAGATTGATATTCGACGACCTTGCGGCCAATCCTGATTTTACTTATTCAGCAGATTTATTTTCTGATTTGGATGTAGAATGGGTTGGTCACCCTAATTGGTTTTATAGGATCAGCAAATACACCATGCCTTTTTTAAATAATGCCTTTGTTCCTAAAACCCAATTCCTTCATGAGGTGGCAACAATTCCAAACGACCTAGAAAACTACGTACTAAAGCCTTTGTTTAGCTTTTCTGGCCAAGGTGTAATAATTGATGTTACACCAGAAGACATAACCCAAATTAAGGATCCAGAAAATTGGATACTCCAATCAAAAGTTAAATATGCGGAAGTTATTGAATCACCCTCAGGAAAAGTGAAATGCGAAATTCGCATGATGTACCTCTGGCCCGATGGTGATGAAAGGCCAACATTGGCTACCAATTTAGGAAGAATGAGTAAAGGAAAAATGATTGGTGTTAGGTATAACCAAAACATGGATTGGGTTGGGGGTAACATTGCTTTTTTTGAAGATTAATTATGAAATATTTTTTAATAGCTGGCGAGGCCAGTGGCGATTTATTAGGTGCCAGTTTAATGGAAGGTATTATTGCAAAAGACCCTCAAGCAGAATTTAATTTTTGGGGTGGCGATGAAATGAGCAAAAAATCTACCGGTCTTTTGCAACATTACAGAGACATTGCCATCATGGGTTTTGTAGAAGTCTTGATGAAAATTAGAACCATCAAAGCAAATTTGGAGCGATGCAAACAACAAATAACCAGTTACCAGCCAGATGTTTTAATACTCATTGATTTTCCTGGATTTAATATGCGCATGGCAGAATTTGCTAAAAAATCTGGCATTAAAACCTGCTATTATATTGCCCCAAAAATTTGGGCTTGGAATGAAAAACGTGGTTTTAAATTAGAAAAATACATCGACTTATTACTCCTCATTTTTCCTTTCGAAATTGAGTATTTTAAAAAGTGGAAAGTAAATTCATTGTATATTGGCAACCCATTATTTAACCAAACGCAAGCATTTATTCCTGACCCAAAATTTAGAGAAAAAAACAAGCTCAACCAAAAGCCAATTATTGCATTATTGCCCGGTAGCCGCAAACAAGAAATAAAACGCATGCTTCCTAAAATGGTATTGCTCGCCGCTAAATATCCCCAATACCAATTCATCATTGCAGGCTCACCAGGCCTTACTGCCGATTTCTACACCTCCTACTTAAGTGAAAATGTAAAATTGATATTTCATGCTACCCGAGATATTTTAGCGCACAGTGAGGCCGCATTGGTATGCAGTGGAACCGCCTCTTTGGAAACTGCCTTTATGAATATTCCTCATGTGGTGGCATATGCGGCCCAACCTTTAACTTATCTAATTGCCTCTAGGTTTGTTAAGGTAAAATATGCCTCAATCATGAACCTAAGCTTTGACAGAGAAGCTGTAAGAGAATTGATCCAACATCATTTTACCCTCGAAAACCTACGACTAGAATTTGAGGCTATCTTACCTGGTGGGTCAAAACGACAAAAACTCCTAGCTGATTACGATTTGCTAAACAAACACTTTTCTAAAAAGAATGCAAGTGAGGTTGGAGCCGAAGCAATCATCAATATGATTAAATCTTAAAATCTAAAATAGCTAAAGTAGCATCACAAAAATCATATTCAAACAATTGATTGCTTGCAATAATGATGGTGCGCTTTTTTAATTGGGTTTGAACCAAATTTCTATACCATGCAATACCTTGTTCATCTAGGTTCGAGCATGGTTCATCTAAAAGCAACAAGGGAGTATTGGCATAAATAGCCATCACCAATTTGAGCCTTTGTTTCATACCCGAAGAAAAATGCTTGATGAACTTATTTTCCTGACCGCTTAAACCACAAGCTTGTATCATTTCTGCCAAGGTAATGTCATCCTGCTTTGGAATAATGCCAAAATGAAATTGAAGCATTTCTAACAAGTTAAAATCATCAAGTAAATCTAGGTAAGGTGCCGCTAGTGAAATTTTTCCAACCAAATTTTCTTCAGTTAAAATTTTCCCTGCTAGCTCATATTGGATCAAACCTTTTGAATAAGTTTGGTAATTAAATATAATTTGAAGCAGCGTAGATTTTCCCGAACCGTTATTGCCCACTAAAGCATAAGAACCGTTTGATTCAAAATTATAATTTACCCCTTTAAAAACCCACTGACGGTTAAACTTTTTACCTATATCCTGTAGTGAGATTTTCAATCGATTAAAAGTTTAATAGTCTAAATATTATTTAAACCCTTTCAACACACCGCGCTCCGAATTCCTTATAAAAGAAAGGATTTCATCTCTTTCAGCACTTGCTTCCATATCTGCTTCAACTATTTCGAGTGATTTACTCAAATTGCGGTTATGGATAAACAAAATACGATAAATATCTTGGATTTCAGTAATCTTTTCATTGCTAAAACCGCTTCTTCTTAAGCCAACAGCATTAACACCTTCGTAAGTCAAAGGGTACCTTCCAGCTTTGATAAATGGAGGCACATCTTTACTTACCATACTACCTCCTTCAATCATCACATTTCTACCAACCAACCCAAACTGATGGATAGCAGATAAACCGCCAATTCTTGCACCATCTTGGATGGTAACATGTCCGGCCGCTTGCACCCCATTAGCAATAATTACTTGGTTACCAATAATGCAATCATGCGCCAAATGAGAGTAGGCCATAATTAAACAGTTTGAACCAACCTCTGTTTTAAACTTATCTTTGGTGCCACGGTTAATAGTTACACATTCGCGAATAGTAGTATTGTCCCCAACAATTGCCAGGGTTTCTTCTCCATCAAATTTTAAGTCTTGAGGTATTGCAGAGATTACTGCTCCTGGAAAAATTCTTACGTTTTTTCCAATTCTAGCGCCAGGGTAGATAGTTACGTTTGAACCAATCCAAGTACCATCCCCAATTTCCACGTCTTGATGAATCATGGTAAATGGATCTATGGTTACATTTTCTCCTATGCGCGCCTCAGTATGAACTGATGATAAATTATGTATCATTTAATATTAACTTTTGACAACTTGTGCCATTAATTCTGCCTCACAAACTAATTTCTCTCCAACAAAAGCGCTTCCCTTCATTACAGTAATTCCCCTTCTAATTGGACCTATCAAATCCAATCTAAAAATAAGTGTATCTCCCGGTACTACCTTGTCTTTAAAATTGGCATTGTCTATTTTCATGAAATAGGTATTGTAGTTTTCTGGATCCTCTACTTTTGATAAGATTAAAACCCCACCTGCCTGCGCCATCGCCTCAATAATAAGTACACCTGGCATAATTGGGTTACCGGGAAAATGACCTTGAAAGAAAGGCTCATTAAAAGTAACATTTTTGATGGCAACAATATGATTTTGGCCAACCTCTAAAACCTTATCCACTAAAAGAAAAGGAAAGCGATGTGGCAACATTTTCTCAATTTGTTCTGCCCTGTATAAAGGAACTTTGTTAGGATCATATTTAGGAACCCTAACCGAACTTCTAGATTTTTTTATTAAAGCCTTGATCTTCTTTCCAAAGGCAACATTTGCAGCATGCCCCGGGCGAGCAGCCATAATTTGAGCTTTAATTGGCACCCCAATTAGGGCCAAATCACCAATTAAATCGAGCAATTTATGCCTTGCTGGTTCATTGTGAAATCGCAAGTCAACATTGTTTAAAATACCTTCCTTCTTTACTTCTACTTTTGGCTTATTAAACATTTTAGCCAAATTATCCAGCTCACTGTCTTCTATTACCCTATCAACAATAACTATGGCATTATTTAAGTCGCCACCTTGAATCAAACCGTTATTGTATAAAAATTCTAATTCATGTAAAAAGCAAAAAGTTCTACAACTGGCAATGTCTGTTTCAAACTCCTTTAAATTGGTTAAAGAGGCATGTTGCGAACCTAAAACTGGTGAATTGTAATCTACCATTACCGTTAACCTATAATCATCTAAAGGCATGGCAATCATTTCTACACTTCTATCGGCTTCGGTATAGTAAATATTCTGTGGCACCACAAAATATTCCCTCTCCGATTCTAATTCTTGGATGCCAGCATCTTTCAAAGCTTTCATGAAAAATTGAGAACTACCGTCCATGATGGGTGTTTCGCCACCATTGATTTGAACCATGCAATTGTCAATTTCCAATGCGGCCAAGGAAGCCATAACATGCTCAACTGTTGCAACTCTTGCACCATTTTGCTCAATGGTGGTACCCCTAGAAGTATCAACTACATTGTCAACATCAGCATCTACCACAGGCATACCTGGTAAGTCAACCCTCTGAAATTTTATTCCATGGTTATCTTCTGCAGGAAGGAAGGTGAGTGTAACCATTTGGCCTGTATGCAGACCAACCCCTTCTAAACTCACAGACTTCTTAATCGTTGTTTGCTTCATAAATATTGCTGCAAAAAAACGAAAAGTTAGCGTAATGTTAAGCTTTTTTTCTTTTTTATTCTTTCTTCAAGGATTTAATCTCCTTTTCAAGTGTGTCAATTCTAATCAAAAGTTCAGGTAAACGCTTAAATAATGAGGCCGATCTTAAGGCGTCTCTCACACCTAATACTGGCGTTCCGAACCATTTTCCATTTTCTTCTTTGATAGATCCTACTACCCCACATTGACCCCCAAACTGATTATAATCGGCTATGGTTAAATGTCCGGCAAAGGCTGCCTGACCACCAATAACATTGTATTTTCCAATCTTTGTGGAGCCTGCAACGCCTGCCTGACCAGCAATAACGGTGTGATCGCCCACTTCGGCATTGTGGGCAATTTGAATGAGGTTATCAAATTTAACCCCTTTCCTAATATGGGTTGAACCCATAGTGGCCCTATCTATGGTGCAATTTGCGCCAATCTCCACATCCGATTCCATGATCACATTACCAATCTGAGGAATTTTTTTATAAGAGCCATCAGGCAAGAGAGAAAAGCCAAATCCATCGCCACCAATTACGGTTCCTGAATGTAAAATACAATTATCGCCAATGATACAATCGTGGTAAATTTTAACCCCAGAATAAAAAATACAGTTTTTACCAACTTTCACATTGGCTCCTAAAAAAACATGCGGAAAAAGTTTGGTGTTCTCTCCTACCGAAACATTTTTTGAAACATAGGTGAATGCTCCTACATAAGCATTTTCGCCTACCACAGCCGTTTCATCTATAAAACTCATTTGCTCTATTCCAGTTAAATGAATAGCTGTGTTTCCATATTGTTCAAGTAGGTTAGTGAAGGTTGCGTAAGCATCTTCCACCCTAATTAAAACAGTTTTGTGTGCTTTTGAAGGAACAAAAGTTTTATTGACCAAAACAGCAGATGACTGAGTGGTGTAAATATGATTTTCGTATTTGGGATTGGCAAAAAAAGAAAGTGCACCTGTGGTTCCTTCTTGAATTTTTGCAATGGTATTGAGCATTTGAGTGCCATCTCCTTCAAAGGTTCCTTGCACCATTTGGGCAAGATCTGCGATACTAATTTGCATATGGTAATAATTGTTTTTTACAAGCTAATTTTCATCAATGTTTTTTGGTTCGAGCCAAGATTTTGGATAACAAAGAAAATACTTTGTAACAGATTTTGTTA
>CAMCJW010000200.1 GCA_945875195.1 Chitinophaga pinensis
AAGAAAGAAGTTGAAAGTCTTACAGCAAAAATTAGGTATTAAACCTGTTGTAAAAGAAGCCGCAAAGCCAACCATTCTTCCCAAATGCCCGCATTGCAAAACTGGCAACCTGCGCACAATTTTGGTGTTCGACAAGCGCGGACCACCAATCTATTACATGGGCGATAGCCAAACTTCTATTCCCTATAAATCTTAAATTTATGGGTAAGGGAAGTTATGCTTTTTTGCGAGAGATTTAGTTCAAAACCATCGCTATTCAGCAAAAAATATTAAACGCTCGTTAACGCAATGCCTATTCATCCATACAACCCCATCACGAAAAATCCATAACAATTTTATAGCAAGATTAACCGGTTCCGTTCAACCGGAGTTTCATGGCTTGGCCTGCGGCCACCACGAAACTCTAGCTGTTATGCCTTCGTTGTTCTCTTCGGTCGTATGTTGGTCTGTCTGTGGTGCGGTTGGGTAGGCATACTCTTTTGCAAGCTTTGGTTGGAGCTTGGCTTTGTGTGGCTTGCAAATGTGTATGACTACGAAGCGTTGGCATTATCTGTGTGTCGCTATTGAAACTATCTTAAAAATATCTTTTCCTGCTCTTAATGCATCTAAAAGATTCTTAAACATAAATGCTGTTTCCATGTTCGTTTTCTCTTGAATCATCAAGAGTCTAGCAATTAAAATCAGAAATTTTATGCTATATTCTCCCTTGTCGGCAAGTGATTTATATTTCAGTGCCTCTTGATTTACTTCATTCAACAAAGTTTCTACATTTAAAAGATTCATCCGTTCTTCTTCTGTCTTTAAAGGTTTAATATGTTCATTCCAAGCTGTAATTAAGAAGTCAAGAAATTGTTTAGTTTCTTCTTCGTTGGAGTGCATTTTCAAGAGTACATCAACTGCCCAATGTATATGCTTAGGTGTTCTAATATTTGTCCATCCTGATTTCGTTGATTCATCTTTTTGTCTGTATTTTAAAAGTAGGTCAAACTCAGAACTAAATCCTTGATAAACGCCAAGGACACATTTACAATTAATTTGTATTTGTAGAACTAAAAATTATTATTCTTAATTAATTCATAAAAGGCCTCATTTTCCAATTCGGAAATCTCCACCACCTCATTAAAAGGCAATTGTTTCATTTCAATAAAATCAATGAAGACTTTATTTAGTTCGACATTTATTGGGTGAATATCCATTCCCCAAAATTGTATCGAGTTATTTTGAATAATAAAAAAATTATTGCTATTACTTAGTTCCATCTTTTTTTATCTTTTTTACTTCTTTGTCAAAATCCGAAATAAATTTTTGGTCTTGAATTTTTCTAAACTTTGAATATTCTGATTCTGCTTTTTTAATTGCCACCTCATGTGATATTTTTCCAGGATTATTTAATAAATCGTAACGGTTAATTTTTAAAAACGAATCTAATGCTTCAACCCATTCATTCATTTTCATAGGAATATTTCTTTCCGCTTGAAGTTCCGCAAAATTTAAATAAAGTTCTACCAATCTGTTTAATTCTTTTATTTCTTTTTCTGATAAATAGTTTTTTGCAATGTTTGTATCCGATTTTAAAATTTTTCCATCGGGTGAATTCTTCCAAGAAGTCAATCCCATATTAGGATTTTCAGCATTGGCTCTACTATCAATAATTTCTGCTGCCGTATTTCCTGTAATTGCCCAATGAAGTTTATTTTGAACGGTTTTATAGAAGTTTAAAGTTAGTTCTGATTTAAGGTCATAATCTATACTACATTGAGCATATATATCTGTAATTTTTTGATAAAATCGTCTTTCTGATGCTCGGATTTCCCGAATTCTCTCAAGTAACTCTTCAAAATAATCCTTGCCAAATACCTGACCACCTTGTTTTAATCTTTTGTCATCTAAAACAAATCCTTTGATAATAAATTCTTTTAATGTTTTGGTAGCCCAAATTCTAAATTGGGTGCCTCTTTGTGATTTGATTCTGTAGCCAACTGAAATTATTACATCAAGGTTATAGAAAGAAACTTCATAGTCCTTTCCGTCATCGGCAGTTGTTCGGAATTTCCGAACAACTTGATTTTCGGCTAATTCTCCTTCCTTAAAAACATTACTAATATGTTCACTTACCGTTGATTTTGACCTATCAAATAACTCTTGCATTGCCTTTTGAGTAAGCCAAACTGTTTCATCATTAACAAACACGTCTACCCTTACTTCGCCATCTTGTGAAGTATATAGTACAAAATCGGAATTACTTGGTGTTATGTTTGACATCTTTTACTATTCTGATTTTAAAAACTCTGTTTCAACATAATCATCAGCATCTAATACAATTTCTTCTTTCTTGTATAAATCTTGAATCTTTGAAAATGCTTCATCCGCAGAATTAGCTTCAATCTCAATAATTCTTGAAAGTGTTTCTTTTACCTCGATTTTAAATGTTTCCATATTTAATTTTTTTATAGTTACCTCGACTTACAAATTCAATTATACCTTTATCCCGTAATACTTGAAGTTGTTGTCTTATTTTGTCTTTGATGAAATTGTTACTTGGGTATTTCAACTTGAGCTTATCCTCAAATTTATAGACATCTTCTAACGAAAAAGTTTCTTTCTTAATTGAATCAACACAAGCCATTAAATCTAAAATCCAACCTTTTGAATCGATTGATTTTCCTCTTAAAAACAATGTTTTATTAAAAGAGGTTTCTACAATTTCTCTGTCAATTAATTTAGAGTCTTTTACTAAAAAAACTTTGCCAGCTTCGGCAACATTTGAAATGTCAATATTACAGCCAATCCAACCCGCACGTCTTGCAGTGGTTGATAGTGGTTTTCTTTTAATAATAATTTCTGTTGTAAAAAACTGCTTTGGAATAATGAGGAAATTCTCAACTATCCAATTATTAGAATACGTTAAAAAGAAAAAATTAGGATTTTGATTTGAATTTATTCGTTCAATCATTGTTGAATAAGCTCCGTCATTTATTGTAGTAGAAAATTTTCCGTTTTTGCTTTTTAACTCAAATTCTTCAGAACATATTTTACAGAAAAAATCCGCAACTGGTCTATTGTTCTCAAATTCATTTAATGGAACTTCGCCACAACAAGGGCAATATGAATTTTCTTTAACCCAATTCTCAGTTAAAACTCTAGCGATTTGCGAATTACTAGAATATCCTTCAGCAAGTTTTGTATTAAAACGCAAGTTCATTTTATGCAGCGAGTTTTGCGTTAGGGATTGAAGTGGAAATCCTTTTGAGAGGAACGAACAAAAGATTGAAACGGAAAGCCCGGCCCGATAGGGGAACGCCCAATTCTCCTCTCTTTTCAGGATTTGCATTTATGTTTCTTCTCGCCTTTACTCTTGAAATTGAAAATTCGGAATAAATTTCATCAAAAAAATTGTCGTTTGTATCTTTCCCTTTCACGTCTGAATTACTCAACATCCATTTGTGTCCTTGCTTTTCAATTTTCGAACAAAAATTTCTTAGTCTTATTTGTTCCTCATCATTGAATTCATCTTTAGCATAAGAATTAAAACTAGATGTTTCGCTTAAAGGCTTGTAAGGAGGATCAAAATAAAAAAGAGTGTTTTTATCTGCAAAGTTCAATGTGTTTTCATAGTCTCCGCAAAGAATTTCAACTTTCTGTAAAACATTACTTACAGCTAAAATATTTTGTCCGTCACATATGGTTGACTTCTTATAACTACCCATCGGCACATTATAACCATTGCTTTTGTTTACCCTATACAAACCGTTAAAACAAGTACGATTTAGAAAAATAAACAAAGCGGCTTGTCCGCTTTGTTCTTCTTTTCTTGTATTATAAAGCTCTCTTTTAGAGTAGTAATATTCTTTTTTTTCTTCGTCTTTTCCTTCAAGTCCGTGATATTCATTTTGCAAAATATCAAGCATTGAAATCAGTTCTTTTGGTCTTGAAGATATTGTTTTGTAAGTGTTTATTAAATCAGCGTTGATATCGTTAATTACAGCTTTCTCAAGTTTTGGAAAGTTGTTCAGCATCCAAAACAAAACTGCACCGCTTCCAACAAAGGGTTCAATATATGTGAATTTGTCTTTTGAAATTTCTTTTGGCAAAGCCTTTTCAATGTCATTAATGAGTTGTGTTTTACCTCCTGCCCATTTTAAAAATGGTTTTGCTATTCCGATTTTCATATTAATGTTTTTAAAATGGTTTTTGCCTTGTTTAATCCTTGCATTGCAAATGGGTCGTTTTCAATTGTGTCTAGAAGCTTGTCACTTAGCCAAAGGGTTAAAAGTTCTTCCTCTGTCGCGTTGTAAAATTTAGCAAGTTTAATTACTTGTTCTCTGGTCAGTCGTCTTTCGCCTCGTTCAATTTTACTAATTAAAGCGGTGTCGATTTCGAGATGAGCAGCAACCTGTCGAAGTAGTAAACTCTTCGATTCTCTTATTGTCCTTATTTTTTCTCCTAGTGAATTCATTGTACAAAGTTTGATTTGTCAATATGTGTCAAATGTAACCAAAATAATTCTTCCGTTGTCAATTAATTGTCGAGAAATTATTCACAGTCTGGGTGCGGTGGGAAAATTTTAGCTCTTTTGGTTTTGCGAAGGGTCGGCTTGTGTGTCGTGCAAAACCAAATGTGCTAAAATGTGCGGTTGGCTGTCTTTTTTACAATGAGGCATAACATTCCACTAAACGCCACTCATGGCGTATAAATCTATAGTTAATAGACGCCATTAATGGCGTTAATAATTGAATTGTGCGTTGATTGATTGTTTTTAAACTTGCGAGATAATTAAAATTTTGAGTAATAAACGCAACAAACGTCTCCCATAAACCCCCTTTTGGTAGCATAAGCGAAGCCTTATCAGCACCGGCAAAAACCAACACTCGGTTCAAACCGAAATGGCTTTTATGAATAAAATAATTGATTGGGATGAGGGCAGAAATAGGCATGTTGTTTTTATTTGTTTTAACGAATGTATAAATAAATTTCAAATTTTTACCACCATGCTGTCAAATTTTTTTCGCTCAAATGCGCGTTAGCATTTCGCAAATTAATTTGGTCATTTTGGGTTCGGCAATTTTGGCGGCGCCCAACACATCCTCTAAACTGGTTTTCTTAATCATGCCCGGTACGCCCAAATCTGTGATCACCGATATGGCAAAAACTTTCATGCCCATGTGCCTGGCCACAATGTTTTCTGGAACCGTGCTCATGCCTACTGCATCGGCTCCTATTACGCGCAGGTAAGCGTACTCGGCTTTTGTTTCTAAGGTAGGACCTTGCACCGCAACATATACGCCTTCTTGCAATTTAATTCCTAGGGTTGATCCAATTTCTTTTGCCAATGCTATCATTCCTGCGTCATATGCATCGCTCATATCTGGGAATCTCGGACCCAAACTGTCTTCGTTTTTTCCCCGCAACGGATGCTCGGGTAGGAGGTTAATGTGGTCGGTCATGAGCATCAAATCGCTGATGGCAAAGTTTGGGTTCAAACCGCCAGATGCATTGGATATAAATAGATTTTTAATGCCCATTTGTTTCATCACCCTCACCGGAAAAGTTACTTGCTGCATGTCGTAGCCTTCATAATAATGAAACCTCCCTTGCATTACCACTACCGGCACTTGGTTGAGGGTGCCAATTAGTAATTTGCCTTGGTGACTCTCAACAGTACTGATGGGACAGTTAGGGATATTTCCATAT
>CAMCJW010000201.1 GCA_945875195.1 Chitinophaga pinensis
ACCAGCTTGAATAGTAAGTGTAGCATTGTTTTTAACAAACACATAACCATCTAGGGTATATATGGTATCGCTAAAAAATGTAGTATTAGCAGTAATAGCACCACTAATGGTTCTGGCCTTTTGTGCCAGCGAAAACAAGGAAATTAAACAACCCAATAGTAATAGGTTAAACTTTTTCATATGATAGTGTAATTTATATCTCAAAACTAATTGCACTTTGTTGGTTCAAAGTTAACTTAAGATTACTAAAATGTTAAGTAGTTTGAAATTTACAATAAAAAAAGGCCCCAATCATCATTGATTGAGACCTTTATAAAAAATTATTGGGTTTGCCCAATATTTTAATTATGGGTTTATATTAAAATTTGTAACTCACACTTATTGAAACATTATAACCCATTTTGTATCTAAAAACCACATTATCCATTTCTAATCTTTGCTGACTAGTTGATACGCCGGTATTCACTAAAATCTCCTTATTGAAATTATCCAATTTTCCATTGTCGTTGTTATCCTGATAGAAAACTAAATCTTGAGCCAACAAATCATTGATTGAAAATTTAACTTCTAAACCTTTAACAATTCTTTTTGAAACAGAAAAATCAACTACAGTTCTTGGGTTTTCCCATAAATCTGGAACTTCACCATTCTTTGCCCTAACAAAAGAAATTCTTCGTCCTACCCTATTCACAAATAATGCAGCTGATAAAGCTGATTTAGGCTCATAATATTGCAAACTTGTGTTCAATATATAAGGTGACTGACCTTGCAATGGGCGTGAACCAAATTTACTTAACGAAACTGATTCATCTAACACTACTTTTGAAACTATATAAGCATAATTACAAGTAAAGGTCATGTTTCTCATCCATTTGGTATCTGCCCATTCGTCTACAAAACCAAAGTTTTTCCTTACCTCCAACTCAAATCCATAGTTATTGGCTTTTGCATCACTTGAATAACCTTGTGTTGCATCACTACCAATAAACTCATATACATTTTCGATAGGATTTTTGAAATCTTTATAGAATAATGAGAACGACATCAATTGTCCTTCACCAGGATAGTACTCAAACCTTAAATCATAGTTTTGAATCCTCGACCTTACCAAAGAAGGCTTACCAGTTACAACTGTGTTTAAATTAAAATCGAAAAATGCGAAAGGTGCAATTTCACGAAACTCAGGACGAGCAACTGACTTAAATGCTGAAGCCCTAATATTAACTTTCTCAGTTAATTCATAAGTTAAGTTAATGGAAGGCAACCAATCATTAAAAATGGTATCACCAGAAATTGGCTGAGGCGGGTTACTGTTTAATGCGAACGAATTTAATTTTTGGTTATACGATTCAAACCTTACTCCATAAACTGCTCTTATTCTGCCATAAATTCTTTGGTCGAGCATTAAATAACCTGCCTTTAAATTAGAGCTAGCAGTATAAACATCTTGTGCACGAAAATCTTCATCGAAATAAAAATTCTCATTGTATTTATTACTTAAGAACATGGTATCTAAAGAACCTTCTAAGAATTTGTTTCTTTCTAAACCTGATAACTTTAAAATTGGTGCAAAAGCTCTTGCTTCAAAATCTCTGCGTCTACTTTGAATAAATCCACCCACTTTAGCTTCTGTTTTTACTTTCTTTCCTGAGGCAAATTCCAAGCCTCTTGATAAATCTATCCCTGCACTTTGAATTACCTCATTTAAGCTTGAATAAAATCTTCCCATTTGGGTAATATCAGGATTACTGTTGGTAATCTTGGCAGCATAGGGAGTATAAGTTCCAGTTCCGGCATCAATGAGGGTAGAGAAAGTTGAGAATCTCCTAAAATCAGGTATTTGTCTATCAATAATATTGTTATTCAATACCCACTTAACTTTTGTTTTATAGCCAGTTAAATAGTGCTCACCAATTAACTGAGAAGTTAATAATTTACTTTGAGAGAAATTATAATAGGTATTTCTAACCAATGGCATCTGCTCACTGGTATAATCATCAAAACCAGACCTTAGAATAGTTTGATCTTCTCCATTAATTGTATAAGCGTTTTTAAAACTAATCTTGTGGTTATTTCCAATTTTATAACCAAAGTTGGCCATAATTCCCATTAAGGTTTCGTTCTTGGTTATGGTATCTTGGTAACTTCTTGTAATTTGGTTATCGTTCGCATCAATTGGTCTATTGAATTGATTTCTTTCAACATAAGAATTCTTCATTGAGTTACTGTAACTGGCAGAAATAATAAATCCAAAATGATCTTTTTTCCTTAAAGTATAACTGTTACCTCCGGCCAGTTGAAAGGAATAATTTAATGGCAATGAACTAATTCTTTGGGTTTTCCAATCGTCGTTGAACTTTTGGCTACTATTAATTTTATCTTCTATGGCTTGCCCGTTATATGAACCTCTTTCAGGTATTCCACTAGGTATGGTGCGTGTACCATCGTCAACTCCTAACCAATCTGTTTTGCCTCCATTATAAGTATTACCTTCTTTAAAAGTTGAAATACTGTGGTATGAAAAACCAACTGAAGTTGAAGTAAATTTCTTATCTGGAATATCTTTTGTATTTATGGTAATTAAACCTCCCGAAAAGTCTCCCGGTAGGTCAGGTGTAGCAGATTTATTGATAACCATGTTGTCCAACATATTAGAGGGAATGATATCAAATGAAAATGCTTTTCTATCACTCTCCGAACTTGGCAATGGAGCACCATTGATATAGGCTGTGTTATAACGGTCGTTTAAGCCTCTGATAATTGCAAACTTATTGTCTTGTATAGAAGCACCACTTACTCTCTTCATTACATCACCTGTTGTGGCATCAGGGGTTTTCTTAATCATGTCTGCAGATACACCATCAGAAATAGAGGTGCTTTTTTTCTGTTGAATTAGCAAAGCACTTGCTGTTTCCCTTTTCAAATCAGCTTGTATAACAACTTCGTTTAACTCCTTTTGAGATTCTTCAAGGCTAATGGAAACGCTAGTATTCTCTCCAGACTTAACCTCAATGCCTTTAAGCGTTTTCTTGGAATACGACACATAACTGGCTATTAAATTGTATAAACCTGGTTTTACATTGCCAATTATAAAATTACCTTCATAATCTGTGGCAGCACCAAAGCTTGTACCTTCAATTACAATTGTAACTCCAATAAGCTCTTCCCCTGTTTTCTTGTCAATTACCTTGCCTGCAATTTTACCATTGGTCTGGGCAAAAGTTGGCAATGCCAAAAAAGCTAAAAAAATGAAGGCCAATAATGCTAGTATTTTGTTTTTCAATTCCATGTCTGTTTAGAAATTGAGACAAAATTACCTTTGGTTCATTACCAAAATGTTACTGCCTTGTTAGAAATATGTTATTTCAATGTTAAGGCAATATTAACACTATTGTGAATCAATTAAATACAAAAAACATTTGGGTTACTTGATTATACCTAGCTCCTTGCCAACCTTTTTAAAGGCAGCAATGGCTTGATCCAAATGATGACGCTCATGCCCCGCACTAATTTGAACGCGGATTCTGGCCTGACCTTTTGGAACTACTGGAAAATAGAATCCAACTACATAAACGCCTTCTTCTAAAAGTTTAGCGGCAAAATCTTGAGAAAGTTTGGCATCGTATAACATCACTGGCACAATTGGGTGTTCACCTGCCTTGATGTCAAAACCCGCCTCAGTCATCTCTTTTCTAAAATATTGGGTACTTTCCCAAAGTTTATCACGAAGTGCTGTAGTTTCGGTTAGCATATCTAATACCTCTATGCTTGCACCAACAATTGCAGGAGCTAGTGTATTTGAAAATAAATAAGGTCTGCTTCTTTGACGTAAAAGGTCAATGATTTCTTTTCGGCCGCTTGTAAAACCGCCCATGGCACCGCCCAAAGCTTTTCCTAAAGTTCCAGTAATAATATCAATCTTTCCAAGTACATCTCTGTATTCATGTGTACCCCGGCCATTTGCTCCCATAAAACCACTTGCATGGCATTCATCTACCATGATCAATGAATTGTATTTTTCGGCCAAGGCAACAATGTGATCCAATTGCGCAATGGTACCATCCATACTAAACACACCATCGGTAACAATAATTCTGTTTCTGCAATGTTGAGTAGCTTTTAGTTTCTCTTCCAAATCTGCCATGTTATTGTGCTCATAACGATGACGCTCAGCCTTGCACAAGCGAACCCCATCTATGATACTGGCATGGTTCAAGGCATCACTGATAATGGCATCTTGCTCATTAAACAATGGCTCAAACACACCACCATTTGCATCAAAAGCTGCTGCATAGAGTATGGTGTCTTCCGTTCCTAAAAAAGAGGCTAATTTACTTTCTAAGGTTTTATGAATATCCTGTGTTCCGCAAATGAAACGAACAGAGCTCAAGCCATAACCATGTGTATCTATGGTTTTTTTAGCTGCTTCAAGTACTCGCGGGTGAGAAGATAATCCCAAATAATTATTGGCACAAAAGACCAAAACCTTTTTACCATTTTGCATGGTTACCTCTGCACCTTGTGGTGAAGCTATGATGCGTTCGCGTTTGAATAATCCTGCCGACTCAATTTCGTTGAGTTCTGTTTGTAATTGCTGCTGTAATTGTCCGTACATAGTGCTCAAATTTTGTACGAAATTATACAAATTCTATTGCAAGACACCAGAATAATAAAATTTGATCCTATTCCTCCACTAAAAACTTTGCAACATATTGATTTCCTTTATTATCAGCACTTCTAATAATATAAAATCCTGGTTTAAATTGGTTCAAACCGATACTTGTTTCATATGCATTCATACTGCCAGTTGCGATATTATTCCCTAAAATATCATAAACCACATAAGGCATTTCTTGCATGTTTTTATCTGTGCGAATCGTTAAATTGGTTCGTGCCGGATTTGGATACAATACCCAATTGCTTGCCTGATTAACTTGTTTTTGAAGCCCGCTAATTACACCTTTTATTTCTGCTGTATAAAGCCTCACCCCACCACGTGAATTGCCAATCATTAACTCAGGTTTATTGTCGCCATCCAAATCAAAAGTAGTGGCTGAAGTTTTTGGTCCGAACGATAAATTACTTGGCGTTACTCCTGCTCCATCCGAATAAATATTTTCAACCTCCTCACAAACTCTAGTCGCACTAGCCTCAAAATTTCTAAATAAAAATAATCTACCCAAATCACATCCTACCAATACTTCATATTTGCCATCCTTGTCCAAATCGCAAACATGTGGTATTGAATAACCATCAAAATAAACAGGAGCTCCCAAACTAATAATCATTTCTGAAACATTTATTTTTCCTATTGAATCAATGCTTGGAGTTGATGTAAAATTTGGAGCTGTATTTGTTCCTGAATTTTCAAAATAAGCTAAAGTGCCATTCTTCCTACCCATCACAATATCCAACTTGCTATCTTTGTTTAAATCTACTAATTGAGGGGAAGCACTTGTTCCACCAAAAATGGTGAAGTAATCGTTGCTTTGTTTGTTAAATGTTATGTTGCCTCCAACACTGGTATTTTGAAAATAGTGCATTTTACCATTTAAGTCGCCAATCAATAAATCGGGTTTATTATCACCATTTAAATCGCCAAAAGTTGGCACCATTCTTTGAATTTTAATAGCACCACCATTGATATTTAAAAAGTTTGAATCTGTTAAAACATAGCTT
>CAMCJW010000202.1 GCA_945875195.1 Chitinophaga pinensis
ATGGAAAGGAGGTATATTTTATGAGGTACGGATTAAAAATAGTTAAAGGTATTTTTTGAAATTGATAGTTAAAGTCGAAGTCGGAACTATCTTTTGGATTTATGCTAACACCCAAGGCAAAACTCCCATAAGGTTGAATACTTGCTGTAGATTTAAAGTTTACCCTCTTATTTGTTTTGGCTATTGAATCCGCTGTAAACGAAAATGGGTTAAGCTCTATGGCAAATTTTTCACTCATGGAATAGTTGTTGTAGCTTATTTCAGCTTTATTAATAGCAACGCGATCAATACTATAATTACTTTTTAGTAAGTTTTTCGATATCGTTTTTATATAATTGGCAATTTCAATGACCAAGTTAAAGCTAGCTCCTTTTGCATTTGCCGACTTAATATTTACCCCATTTTCTCCAAACATAGTTTGCACATTGTCGAGGTAATCGTACTGTTCATATTTAAAGTATGGATGTTGAAGGGAAACTGAATCAAAGAGGTATTTGAATTTTTTGGGACTAACTTGCTTAATAGAGATGGTTAAGTTTTCAAATGCCGCAAAATCATTTATGCTATCTTTACCAAAGTGAAAATCGCTAACAGACAATAGTCCTGAATTTGTTACATTTTCTTTGATCAATAAATTCCCTTCTGATTTAAAATCAGCGTCTAAAATTGCCTTAAAACTGCCATAATTGCTTAGGTCTATTATATACTGACCAACAATATTCAAGTCAATTTTTTTGATAAGTATGGCTAATGTATAATCATTGTTTTTTGAATTAACGGTAATATCCCCCTTAATATCGCCACTTCCAATGCCCGGTAAAAATGAAAATTTTATCGGAACCGTGTCCACATTCCATCGATATCCAACGCTTTCAATATTTACCTTTTTAACGAAGTAATTGATAGGCGTTACTATTTCTTGGTAGTAAAAGGCCCCATCAGTTATTTTTATATCAAGAATAGTAAGGTGCAATGGTTCCGACTTCTTCAGTGTGTCTTCCTTGCTTGTAAATTTCTGTATCAAATCATTGAAATTGAAATACGTTTTATATTGAAATAACAAGGCTTTGGTCTGATCCAAAGTAAGCGAGCTAATTTCATAATTTTTGGATAACAATTTACCCATGGCAATATTTGCGCTAATGCCATTTAATGAAAGGAAAACAGTGTCACTTTCCTGCTCAAAAATCTTCAAATCTCCGAAATGAATATAGCCTGTAAATGGATTTACATAAGCCCAATCCATAGTAATTTCCCTTCCTGTGTATTGCTTGTCAAATTTTTCAATCAGGTATTTTGTTAATGGAGAAACAAATGCAATGACCACCACTACAAAAATGGCGATAGTAATTAATGTAATCTTAAATACCTGTTTCAGTTTGCTCATACGAGCTAGCAAAAATGCCATTGTCAACCAATTTTAACATTACATTACTATCACAATTATTTACGTGATTTACACTTTTGCTGATAGGTTGGTGCTTTGTAAGTCTATTTTTAATAACATAGAAACAAAGCAACAATTTTCCACTTTTTAGTATTCTAGCTGTTTAATTACCTTAAAAATCAATAAATTAGGCAATTAAACAACAATAAATTTAAAAAATAACAGTAAATTTATTATCGTTCCTTTGTTTATTTGTAGTAAAAATCAAACAATAAAACTGTATAGCTTGATATCAAAAAAATTGTTACTTTGTTCTTTGTAGTAAAAACCAATCACATGAAAAAAATTATATTCCTTACACTCCTACCGCTATTTACTATGGCCCAAAATAAATTAGACATTGCCACACTATGGAAGTTTGGCCGCTTAAGCGAACACATGGTTTCGCCCGATGGCAAACTGGCCATTTATGCTGTTAAAAATTATGATGTTAAAGCCAACAAAGGCAGCAATGTAATTTATACCCAATCTATAGTGACAGGTCGAGATCTGTCCTCTTCTTCCCAAATTGCCCCAGAAGAAATCATCGACGCCAAAACCAATGCCTTTGGCGCACGCTTCACGCCAGATGGAAAAAAGATTTCTTACCTAAGCGCATCAAGCGGCGATGTACAATTATACGAGTGCGATTTAATGGGTTCAAACAGAAAACAAATTACACAAGTTAAAGGTGGAATAAACGGGTACAAATATGCACCTACCATGAACAATATTGCCTTGGTGATGGACGTGAAATTAGACCAAGAGGTGAAGGAAATTTATCCTGATTTAGATAAATCCAACGCACGTATTATTGATGGTTTATACTACCGCCATTGGGATGCTTGGCACGATTATGCCTATAGTCATTTGTTTATTCAAGCTTATGAAAATGGTGTCCTTAAAGGAGATGCATTAGACCTGATGCTCAATGAGAAATTTGATTGTCCTGTGCCGCCACAAGGTGATGATGATGAGTTTAACTGGAGTCCGGATGGAACAAAGCTTGCATATGATTGCAAAAAGCTGCAAGGCACTGCCGACGCTGTTTCTACCAATAGCGACATCTATGTGTACGACCTAAAAACTAAAGTAACGATGAATGTTTCGGAAGCAAATCCGGGGTATGATAAAAACCCACAATTTTCGCCAGATGGAACAAAAATTGCGTGGTTAAGTATGGAGGAAGCTGGCAATGAAAGTGATAGAAATACCTTGGTAATGTTTGATTATACTAAGCCAAAAGCTAGCACTCCTCCTGGTAACGGACAAGTACAAGCTGCTATTTATATCATGAATAAAATAAATCCACTGACCAACAATTTTGATTACACATTGGAAAATTTTATTTGGTTGGATAACGCACGTTTGGCCTTTACTGCTGTGATTGCTGGCACCAAGCAAATATGTATGTTTGATCCAAAATTAAGGAGCATGAGCCGAGTGGTAACACTAACCCAAGGTGCCCATGATTATGTGAGTATTTGTGCTGTGCCAAAAGCCGCTAAGCCAACATTTTTAGCTGCAAAGATGAGTATGAGCCTACCTACTGAATTGTTCTTAGTTGACTTAGGTACCAAAAAAGAAACTGCATTTACTACAGTTAACAAAAGCATTTTGGATCAAACCGCCATGGGAAAGGTTGAACAACGCATGGTAAAAACAACAGATAACAAAGACATGTTGGTATGGGTAATTTACCCACCAGATTTTGATCCAAGCAAAAAATACCCAACCTTATTGTATTGCCAAGGGGGCCCGCAGAGTCCGGTTTCGCAGTTCTTTAGCTACCGTTGGAATTTTCAATTGATGGCCGCAAATGGCTATATAGTTGTAGCGCCAAACAGAAGGGGATTGCCAGGTTTTGGCAGCGAATGGAACGATGCCATTACCAACGATTATGGCGGACAATGCATGAAAGATTATTTGAGTGCTATTGATGATGTGGCCAAAGAACCCTATGTAAACAAAGACAAATTAGGAGCGGTAGGTGCCAGCTTTGGCGGCTTTAGCGTGTATTGGTTAGCAGGTAACCACAACAAACGTTTTAAAACATTTATTGCGCATTGCGGCATGTTTAACATGGAAAGTTGGTATGGCACCACCGAAGAAATGTTCTTTGCCAACAACGACAATGGCGGACCATATTGGGATCAAAAAAAATCGCCTAATAACTTTGATTCAAGTCCGCATAAATTTGTTAAAAACTGGGATACCCCAATCCTCATCATCCACAACGAAAAAGATTACCGTGTACCATTAAACCAAGGAATGGAAGCCTTTACAGCCGCTCAACTTCAAGGCATACCCAGCAAATTCTTGTACTTCCCCGACGAAAACCATTGGGTTACCAAACCACAAAACAGCATACTCTGGCAAAGGGTTTTCTTTGAATGGTTGGATAGTAGTTTGAAGTAGGTTTGAGATTTGATGAAGAAAAAAACATTTTAAAATAAGGAGGCACAAGCATACTTTTATTAGCAGGAGCTGCTTATGGCCTAAAGTAATTAAAAGAAAACAAGCACAAACCTATTTAGCTGTATCAGATTTATTGAGGAAACCTTTTAACTTTTTCTTGGCTTCATCGGCAGCTTTATTTTTCATCTTATCTGCCTCTGCTTTAATTTTAGCATCAGCCTCTTTCTTTAATCTATCTGCCTCTGCTCTGGCTTTGGCCTCAGCTTCCTTTTTAACCCTATCGGCCTCCGAAGCTATTTTAGCTTTGGCTTCCTCGGTAGCTTTATCAAGTTCTGCTTTGGCCTTATCTGTTAATTCTTTTTGTTTACGTTTGGCCTCTTCTAAGGCTTGGTCTTTAATAGAATTGGCCTCCCCTTTTGCCAACTCAGCAAAATTGGTAGTAATTTTTGGCGAGGTAAACGTACCACCAATGCCTATTTGAATTGGCAAATTTTCACTTGCTTTGATCTTGGTGCCAGCTGCATTGTTTAATTCCAACAAGGCATTGGTAATAGCATCATCTGCAGCTCCCAAATCTTTGCGTGGAATGTTAACTTTACCAATATAGTCAATGGTTTGATCCAAGCCAGTTGAACCACTTAGATTCATCATTTGCGGACCAACCTTCACATCAAATGGTTTGGTATTTATCCTGCCATTTTCCACCTTATAGGCAATTTTAGCATTGTAAAATCCAAGCCTTTTATATTCAGGTTTCTTAATTAAATCAGTAATTTGATCCAATACTTTGATACCTTTAATTTCGGCCAAAGGAATAGTCATCATACCTTCTGCAAACAAAGTATTGTAATCTGGTTGCATGTGCTCATCCAAAGTAGATTTCATTTTAAATGTTGTGCTAAAGGTTCCAAAAATATTCTCCGCAGCTGGAGCTAATTTCTTAACGGTATTAAAGGTTTGGAAAGCCTTTTGAAAATCTAAATTAGTCAAAGAAAAATCCATGTCAACACTAGGTTTCTTAGGATTTTTGGTTTCATAATAGCCTGTCATTTTCATGGCCGAACCCAAAGTATTTAACGCCACATTTTGAAACTTCAACTCTTGGTTCACAACCTGTACATTACCCACAAAATTGGTAATCTCCATATTGGTATAGAACATCTTTTTAATATTGCTTTTCAAAGTAAAATCTATGTCCTTTGGCACTTCAAAAACGGTCATAGCTGCTGTATCTGGAACAGCTGTTGAGGCAGTAGGCTGTTCAGTTAAATATTCATTGGCATCAAACACATTGCTATTAAAATTAAGTGTTCCTTTTAACACCCCTTTGCCAAAATAGTATGGAAAGAAATTGGCTATATCACCACTCATTTGCATATCACTGTTACCAATTTTTGCTTCAAAACTCTTTAAGCTTACTATTTTTGGAGAGAAACTCATTTCCGATTTTCTTAGTTCAAAAGGCTTTGGTAAATCTGGGGAAGCATAATAAATGTTTTGGAAAATAATATTACCAGCCGCATTAAAGGCTTCATAGTTCTCCTTTTCCAAAGTACTCACATTTCCTTTGGCAATAATATCTGCTTTAACCAATCCATGCAAATTAGTCCCTACTGGCATAGGTACAATTTTCACAATATTGTCTAGGTTCAAAACGCCTTTGGCATAGGCATCTAAATAAGGATCGCTCATTGGATTCTTGGCATACAATTTGGCATCAAAGGCATCGCCTTGTAGCTCAAAATGCAGCTTACTCAAATTGATTTCGGTATGATCCAAATTGCCATCAGGATTTTGTACCGACA
>CAMCJW010000203.1 GCA_945875195.1 Chitinophaga pinensis
ACCATTATGTTTGGTTCAATTTAAACATAACAACTATTTAATATATAACAAACTTGAGCCAAATGCAGGTAACGACCTTTTATTTTTAAAAAACTCATTCATTTCACAAATAGGCCTTCAAATTTCAGATAAGAAGATGGGATTCAGAATTCAATTTCAATCAGGTGTTTCTTATAACTTTACTAAGATACCAGATATGGCAGAACAGTTCATTCCTAAAATTAGTAAAGACAAATACTTCAATATTATTAACTCAATTTCGCTTTTAAAAGTCTTTTAAACCTTAAAATATATCCTACTTATCAAACCCAAATTACCAAGATAGGCTGATTCTTGTTTATCCATTTGGCATTGGCTTAAATTTGGGCTTAACATATAAACTTCCAAACTAAGCTAATATGGGATTGAAAACTTAATTTGGTTATATTTGCAGTAGATGACAATTACGAAGAAAACTGATATTCGCTCACTGACTTTACCGCAACTGAAGGAGGCTTTTGTTGAAAAAGGCGATAAAGCATTCCGCGGACAACAGGTGTATGAATGGTTATGGAAAAAATCTGCCCTTGATTTCGATACCATGACCAATATCAATTTTGAAACCAGAAATTGGCTCAAGGAAAACTATGTGATCAATGCCATTCAAGTAGTTGATAAACAAATAAGCAATGATGGTACCATAAAAAGTAGCTTTAAATTGCATGATGGTTTTTTGGTAGAGGGTGTGTTAATTCCTGCTGATGAGCGCATGACAGCCTGTGTGTCTTCTCAGGTGGGTTGTAGCTTAACTTGTAAATTTTGTGCCACAGGCAAAATGGACCGAGCCAGAAATTTAACCCCAGATGAAATTTACGACCAAGTGGTGATTATTCGCAATTGGGCCATGCACCATTATGGCAAGCCCCTTACTAATATTGTGTTTATGGGAATGGGTGAGCCATTATTGAACTATGCCAATGTAATGAAAGGCATAGAGAAAATAACCTCTCCAGAAGGCTTAGGAATGAGTCAGGATAGAATTACCGTTTCTACCGCAGGCATTGCAAAAATGATTATGAAATTAGCCGACGACAATGTGAAGTTTAACCTAGCATTGAGTCTGCATGCAGCAAACGACCTCAAGCGCAATCAAATTATGCCTATCAACGAAAGTAATAATTTAAAGGCAGTTGGTGAGGCATTGAAATATTTTTACGAAATAACAGGCAAGCGAGTAACCTTTGAATACATAGCCTTTAAAGACTTCAATGAAAGTTTGCAAGACGCTAAAGAGCTATTAACCTTTTGCAAACAAGTGCCAAGTAAGGTAAATATCATTGAATACAATCCAACTGGTGATGGCGAATTTGAGAAAGCAGATGCCAATAAAATTGACCAGTTCTGTGCCTATTTAGAAAGACATGGCATTATTGCCAAAGTAAGGCGCAGCAGAGGAAAAGACATTGATGCTGCTTGTGGTCAGTTAGCCAACAAACGCCATGAAGAAGCTTTGGTAATTGAATAATTATTCTAGTCTCAACAATTTAACCACACTCCTATTTCCTTCTTCATCTTTTATAGAAAGAAAATAAGTGCCTGTTTTTAGTTGTTCTGGTTTGATGCCAATTTCATTTGAAAATGTAGGAATATCAAATACCATCCTACCTTCTATGTCATAAACAACTCCTTGGATCAAACCGCCATTTGGTTTTTGAATAATTACAGCTGATGTACCTTTGGCAAATCCATCTGAATTGTAAATTTTCATATTCAAAGCTGAACCCAATGTTTCATTCAAAGAAGTAACAGCCTTAAAGCCGCGTTGCTCCAATCTTGTTTTTAATTCAACGGCATGCGCATAACCATACAAGATGCTATCAGCTTGCATGAGTAAATCGGCGGCATTTTGCATATTCATTTCAGGAAAATAGCTGTAAATGGAGTTCAATAATAATTTTGTGGATACCTCTCTCCCTAAATCCTGACCAATATCATTGAGCATACTGCTCCAAATTGAAGAGGATTCATAGGCATCTGTAGATAGGTCTTTTGGGTAAACATTGGGCTTATTGGCATCTCTTCCGGGCCAGAATTCGTTGTGTCCATCCCAATTAAAAACCCAACGCCAATTGTAATTGCTAATGGCTCTTGAATATTGACAGGCCATAAAATCACAATTTGCTTCTTCCATTGCCAAACGTTGCAATGAACCTAAAGAATTGGGGGCAATAAAATAAAAAATACCATGACTGTATTCATGAATAACCACATCGGCATCTTCGGCATCTGGCACACCACCCGTTCCAAAATACAAGGCGGGATTAGCGTTGGAATAGGAGAACCGAGATTGATCTTGACCTTGATAAGCGGTTGGATCAACCTTGATAACAAACATGGAATCGAAAGGCATGCCAATAGATTTCAAATATTTTCGAACTTGCTCAATATGATAAAGGCAATTCATCTCTCTAAACTTGCTGCTACTTCTTGTAAAGTTAAAGTTTGCTTGTTTCGACTTAAAAACAACTTGGTTTGGAGCCTCCAAATCCTCAATTTGTGCATATGGTGATTGCGCATAAAAAGTATCATTTTTTAGCACCAATGTAACATCAACAGTTTTGAGTTCGGCAGTTAACTCTGGCGCATCTGCTCCATTGTAATTCTTGTACAAGCCGCCTTGTCCGTATGTTTTCTGCGCAGTTGTAAGCGGATCAGGATTAAAAACTTTTGTTTTAACAATGGTATCTTTTCCAAGAAATAAATCTAGTGGCTTTTTACTTAACAAGTTTCCTTTTTCATCAAAAACATGTTCTTCCATTTCGCCCATTTCATTTGGCATTATTGCAATTCTAACCGATTGCCAATTTCCATTATTAGATAAATAGGCCAGCTCATTTTGAGGAATTTTAGCAGTAAAATTTGAAACGGGCAATAATACATGGATTGGAATCAATGAACTAAAAAAACTCAATACTTGATAATTTTTAGAAAGGTTTACTTTAACGCTAGCCCCATAAACATTGACACCTTGGTGTTTCTGACAAAAAGTGAGATGAAAGCCAATTTCACTTTCTCTTAATGTCAATAACTCAATTTTATTTTGGTTTGTTTTGAGCCAAGGGTTTTGAACTAGCACCTTTTCAATAGCAATTTGGGTGGGCGAGCTAGGTATATTTTTTGTGCTTGCAGATAGGCTATTGGCAAAACCCAAAAGCATGAATGATATTATAAGCAAAAAAGCTATAAAACACTGTACTTTACCTTTTAAAAATTTACTAAACATATACCACTTCCTTTTCAATTTTATTAAATACTCTCTCAGTATGTAAAGCAGTTAAAACAATCTCTATTCTACTAGGTTTTACTTCAAAGATAATACCTTGTTGCGATTTCTTTTGAATCAATAGCAAAAATAAAAGCCAAAAACTTGCTGCCCTTGTCTTTAAATTCCCCAGTAGCTGATTCAACAATTGTAAAAAAGGTATCGGGGTAACTCATGAAAATGAAATCAATAGAATGGCTAGAATTGCTAGGCTCAGGCCTATTAAATTTTGCTTGGTTAAATGCTCATTAAATGCAATAAATGCGATTAAAGTAGATAGGGCAACTATCCCAATATTATTAATTGGAAAGATATAAGAAGCAGGGAAAGCTCCAAGTGTTTTCACTAGAAAATACATGCTAAAATAATTGGGTATCCCTAAAAAAAATCCCCATAAAATGGCTTTTCTATTCAGTTTTAGGTTCAGTACAAACAACAAAATCATTCCAGCAACAAAAGCAAAAAAGAAAGCTGAGGTAACAATATCGTCGGCTGAAAAAGGCGGAATAAAATGCTCTTCTAAATAATTTAATAGCGTATCAATACTGCCACTCCCTAAAAAAACCAATACTGGCAGAAACCATAAATGAGCCAATTTTGTGCTTCCCCCATCCTTTTTATTACTGATAAAATAAACCGCAATTAAAGATATTGAAATGCCGACCATTTTGGGGGCATTGAGGGTCTCGTTGTACAGCATCCAAGCCATTAAAACTGGCACCACCACGGACAATTTGGCTGCTACCATGCTTGCTGAAACACTTATTTTTTGGGCAGTTAAAGCAATGCAATAAAAGATACCCATAAACAACAAGCCCAATAAAATGGCAAAATAAATCCACTCCGAATTCCACACTGCTTTCGACCAAAGTGTATTATCTGCAAAGAAACTACCTATGATACTGCATGTAAAATAATTGACAATGATGGCTTGAAAAGTATCTACCTTTTTCAATTCAAACACCTTAAAAAAGCTAACTGTTATAGAGGAAAAAAGTATACTTAATAGCAAAAAAATCATAAGTTTAGGTATTGGGTCATTTGAATAACATCTATATTATCTTGTTGAATAATTTTACCCGAAATAGTTGGCGCTTCAATGCCGTTAGAAATGTTTTTAGGCGAGTAAAAAACAATGGCCTCATTCCAATAATTATTTGCAATGAGGTGATTTAATAAGGTTGCTCCGCCTTCTACCACTATGCTTTGTAGGTTATGTTCAAATAATAAATCTAAAAGCTGTTTGAACCAATCTTCCTTAAAATTTAATTTTAAAAATACATTGTTACCGTCAATTTCATCTTTAATTCTATTGGCAATAAATGTTTTTTGTGATTGGTCGAATAGCTTCAAGGTATTTGGCAAACGCAGGTGCTGGTCTAATACAATTCTAGCAGGTGCTCGACCTTCCCAAGCTCTGTTGTTAAGCGCTGGATTATCTGTTAAGGCAGTATTGGTGGCAACCATAATGGCATCTTCTTGGGTTCGCCACTTGTGCACCAATTTTTGAACCAACATGCCCGTAATATGCCTTTCTTCTTCAAATTTTTCGGCACTCATTTTATTGGCATCCGGAGAAATGAAACCATTTCTGGTTTGCGCCCATTTTAAAATAACATAAGGTTTGTTTGTAGTATAAAAATGGATAAACCTTTTGTTGAGATTTAAGCATTGTTCATTTAAAACATTCAGCTCCACCTCAATTCCTGCGGCACGCAATAAAGCGATACCCTTCCCTGCCACAAGAGGATTTGGATCGAGCATACCTACCACTACTTTTTTAATTTTGTACGATATAATAAGGTTGGCACAAGGTGGTGTTTTACCTATATGTGCACATGGTTCAAGGTTCACATATAAAGTAGCCTCTGGTATTAACTCTCTTTTTAATACTGAGTTGATTGCATTTACCTCTGCGTGGGAACTGCCAAATTTCTGATGCCATCCCTCTCCAATAATTTGGTTGTTATGAACCAAAACGGCTCCTACCATTGGGTTTGGCGAAACATTACCCGCACCCAAACGAGCTAATTCTAAACAACGTAGCATCCAAAATTCAGTAACATTCATACCATTCGAATTTACACATCAAGTTTGAAAATAAAAGGCAAAAAAAACGCTGGCAAAATTACCAGCGTTTTTATTTATTCATTATGCTTCCTTCATAAAATCATATTCGTATTTCACTGGCGGAACAAAGGTTTCTTTGATAGTTCTTAAACTCACCCAACGCATTAAATTGATCATTGCACCTGCTTTGTCATTGGTACCACTAGCTCTGGCACCACCAAATGGTTGCTGCCCAACTACCGCACCAGTTGGCTTGTCGTTGATATAAAAATTACC
>CAMCJW010000204.1 GCA_945875195.1 Chitinophaga pinensis
AGGGCTGTTGGCCGTTAGCTTTTGGCTTTTAGCTGTTGGCCTTTAGCTTTTAGAAATTAAATTTACCTTAGTATTAATAGATAAGAATTAACTTGAATTTGAATTTAGCTAATGGCCAATGGCTAACAGCTAATAGCAATCCCATATGAAAACTAGACCAAGTAAAAAACCAAAATTAATAGAGCGCACGGCAGAACGACATGATTTGGATGAAATCATGGAGCTCTCGCGTGTTTGCTTTCCAAATAATGATCCTTGGACCGTTGACATGTTGGAAAGTCAGTACAAAATATTCCCTGATGGGATGCAAATTATTGAGTATGAAGGAAAGATTGTTGGATCAGCCAGTAGTTTAATAGTGAGTTGGGATGAATACGATGACGATCATAGTTGGAAAGAGATTTGCGACAATGGTTTAATTACCAATCACGATGAAGAAGGTGATACTTTGTATGGCATTGAGGTTATGGTGCATCCCGATTACCAAGGATTAAAAATTGGTAGAAGGTTGTATGAAATGCGCAAAACATTGTGTGTTGAGAAAAACTTGAAACGCATTTTTATTGGAGGAAGGGTTCCTAATTTTCATAAATTCTCAGAAGATTATGGTATTAGAGCCTATATTAAACGAGTGGTAGATAAGAAATTTAAGGACCCAGTTGTTACCTTTCAATTATCACAAGGATTTACCATACAACGTATCATAAAAGATTACTTGCCAGAGGATACCGAAAGTGAAGGCTACGCTTTATTGCTTGAATGGATTAACTTGGATTATGTTCCAGAAATCAAAGAGCGCAGCGTATTGATGAAAAAGGTTCGTATATGTTGTATCCAATACGAATTAAGGAAGATTAGGGGTTTTAAAGAATTTGCCCAACAGTGCGAATATTTTACGGATGTAGCTTCAAATTACAAATCGGATTTTGTATTATTTCCAGAACTTTTTACTACGCAACTCCTTTCCTTGCATGAATACAAGAGTATGAGTCCAGAAGACAGTATTAGAAAAATAGATGAGTATACGGAGGATTATATTGAGTTGTTTTCTCGCTTATCTATGGAGTATAACATCAATATTATTGCTGGTACTCATTTACAAGTTGAAGGAGAAAATTTATACAATATCTCTTATATTTTTAAGCGAGATGGAACTTATGAAAAGCAATACAAGATTCATATCACCAGCAATGAAAGTAAATGGTGGGGTGTTAAACCTGGCAATGAAATCAAGGTATTTAATACAGATTGTGGCAAAGTAGCTATTAATGTTTGTTATGATGTTGAATTCCCTGAGATGGCAAGAATTGCTTGTACCAAAGGGGCCAAAATTTTGTTTGTGCCATTTAGTACAGATGAAAAACACGGGCATTTGAGGGTTAAAATATGTGCACAAGCTCGTGCCGTTGAAAATCAAATTTTTGTGGCCACGGCTGGTACTATTGGCAATATTCCATCGGTAGATAACATGGACATCAATTATGCGCAATCTGGAATATATACGCCAAGTGATTTTGCGTTTCCACCAGATGCGATAGCGGGAGAATGCAGTACCAATATTGAGACGGTAGTAATTGCTGATTTGGACTTAGCAGCCTTAGAGCGTGCCAGAAATACGGGTACAGTGCTTAATTGGAAGGATCGTAGGGGTGATATGTACGAGGTGTTGGAGAAATAGATGATTTGCATGCCAATCCCGGGCCTAAAGGACCCGGGCTATTACATCCGTCATGGTGAGCCTGCCGAACGACGGGCTAGCGAGCGTCATGGTGAGCCTGTCGAACCATATTTTTGAATTTATTTTTAGGATCAAAATCCTACAAACCTGATTTATTGCTTCAATTTTTAAACAAGTACCTTTAGTTTGGATTTAACTTTATTTTATTTGTTGCATAATCTACCCCATTATGCAAATTGAATTAATTAAGAAGAAAATTCATGAAATAAGAGGAACTAAAGTCATGTTAGATCATGATTTAGCTGAATTGTATCAAGTTCAAACCAAGAGTTTAAACCTTGCAGTTAAGAGAAATTTTTCAAGATTTCCTGATGATTTTATGTTTCAACTTACCCAAATTGAATGGGAAGAACTCGTCAAAAATGAAAAGAGTCATTCTTTAAGGTTTCAAAATGAAACCTTAAAGAATGAAAGAGGAAAACATAGAAAGTATTTACCATATGCTTTTACAGAACAAGGTCTGGCAATGCTTTCAGGAGTTTTAAATTCTGATAAGGCAATTGAGGTTAACATTGGGATCATGAGAACTTTTGTACTTGTACGACAATTTGCTATTAGTCATAAAGATTTAAGCAAAAAGTTAATGGATTTAGAACATCGCTTCAACGTGCAATTCACAGACATTAATGATGCACTATCTTATTTGATGAAGGTAAATTCACCAAAGGATAATTCTAAAAGAAAAAGGATTGGGTTTAAACCTTAGTTCGACATGGTTCGGCAGGCTCACCATGACGCGGTGGTTCGACAAGCTCACCATGACGCGGGCTGGCGAGCGTCATAGTGAGCCTGTTGAACTAAGAGCCGAATTTCATGCGGAGTTTGATTTTGGTGAGGCGGCGTTTTGTGTCTAGCGAAAAATCATTGTCCATCATCCATTGGTAATAGCCGGGTTCTTTACTGAACACCTCTTCTACCAGTTTATTTTTGTGTTTACCAAAATTAAATATTTCTTTTCTTTCGGCATTGTAAATCATTCTTCCTGCAAGGTCTACTAGGTTGTTTTGACCTGATACTTTTCCTAGTTCATCAATGGTATTTTTGAGTTGAGGATAGCGTGTAATTTGTGCTTGAATAATCTCCCAAGTTGCACGGGTATCGGCTTCTGCACTATGGGCATTTACTAATGTTTGATCACAATAAAAGCGATAAGCGGCACTGAGGTTGCGAGGCTCCATCATGTGAAAAATTCGCTGGGCATCAATAAACTTGCGGTTCTCCACATCAAAATCAACACCAGCTCTCAAAAACTCTTCTACCAACAATGGAAAGTCGAATTTATTAGAATTAAAGCCAGCGAAATCACAACCTTGCATAAAAACGGCTAGGTCTCTGGCAAGTTCCTCAAATTTTGGCTTATCAGCTACATCTGCATCTGTTATACCATGTATAGCCGTAACCTCAGCAGGAATGGGCATGCCCGGATTCACCCTGTCTGTTCTAACTTCTTCTTTTCCATCAGGAAAAACTTTGATACAAGCAATCTCAACAATTCGGTCGTTTGAAATGCTAATCCCTGTTGTTTCCAAATCGAAAACAATCAGCGGTTTGGTTAGCTGTAAATTTAACATTGTTTTTTTATTCTTCGCCGAAGTCGCCAGTTGGTTCTGCCTCCCCGTCTTCACTGGTATCTATCACTCCAAAGCCATCCTCATCATCATCCGAAATGTCACCTGGAATTTCATCTGATTGGTTCAAATAGTTTTTTGTAATTTCATCAAATTCATTGTCTTCCACAACACCAAATTTCTGAACTTTATCATATTGTTTTGGAGGCAAGCCAACAGATTTAAAGCAATTAGGATATTTGGTTTTAGGGTTTTCATCTTTGCTAATTTGGGTTAATTCTATGAGCATTACCCAACATTCAATAAAATCATAAACATACAAAATTTTCTGGTGTGGGTCTATGATAAACTGACTCAATTTTGAGTTGGCCATTATTGGCGTGGAGGTTTCATTTTTTTCACTCATGTCTTCGAGTGTAATTTCTTGCCCTTTTTTCCAACTATCATTGCTCATATAGAATGAGGCCAATTGCTTGGAATCAAACTTTATACTTTCTAAAATTGCTTTGTGCAAATCTAAAAATGTTTGGGTAGATTTAATTTCAATTACCCGATAAATATCTTCGTAATCTTCAAATGAAACTTTAAATTTATATACTGCCATGTCACTTATTTCTTCTAACTGCGAATATTCAATTATTTTCTATTAAAATCAAATTCATTTCTAACCCAAATTTTTTAGCTCATTTTTGGTTCGAACCTAATTGTTATAAACCCAAAACCCTGTTTCCAATTTCTACCATTTTGGCAAAGGCATCTTCGTAGGAATTTGGTACTTCCCCATCTAAAATCGCTTCACGCAATTCAACCTTAATCAATCCAACTTCTCTACAAGGTGTAAGCTTAAAATGTTTCATGATGTCTTCACCAGTTACTGGAGGTTGCCAATTTCTGAGTGCATCGCGGTCTTCCACTTCTTTTACTAATTCCTGAACCTTGAATAAATTGCTCCTAAACAACTTAATTTTCTCAGGGTTTCTGCTGGTCATATCGGCCCTACAAAGGGTAAATAAATCCTCTAAATCTTCACCTGCATCCACAATCAGCCTCCTAATGGCAGCATCTGTTACGCCTTCTTCTGCCAATACTTTTGGTCGGTGGTGCAGTGAAACCAATTTCTCCACATACTTCATTTTTTCATTCAGCGGCAACTTTAAACGCCTAAATATTTTAGGAACCATTCTGCCACCTCGGTCTTCATGACCATGAAACGTCCAGCCGCCTTCAGTATCTACAAAGCGTTTGGTACTTGGTTTACCAATATCGTGAAGTAAGGTTGCCCAACGCAACCATAAATTATTGGTTTCCTCACAAACATTGTCGAGCACTTTCAAGGTATGGTAGAAATTATCTTTGTGGGCTTTTTTATTTACCACTTCTACCCCATGCATGGCAAAAAGTTCTGGAAAAATAATCTTGAGCAAACCCGATTCAAACAAGGCATTTAAGCCAATGCTTGGCACCTTGCTCATCATAATTTTGTTCAATTCCTCCGTAATTCTCTCCATTGAAACAATGCTGATTCTATCGGTTCTCGTTTGAATAGAGGAGAATGTTTCGGGGTGAATATCAAAATTAAGCTGACTGGCAAACCTGATGGCACGCATCATTCTTAACGGGTCATCATCAAAGGTTATATCAGGCTCTAAAGGAGTACGAATGACCTTTCTTTCTATGTCGAGTAAACCTTCGAAGGGATCAATTACTTCAAATAAATTATTTTGGTTCAGACTAATTGCTAGGGCGTTAATGGTGAAATCTCTTCTTAACTGATCATCTTTAATGGTGCCCGGAATTACAGCTGGCTTTCTACTTTCTTTGCTGTAGCTCTCTTTTCTGGCGCCCACAAATTCAATTTCCCATTCTTTGGTTCGAACCATAGCCGTTCCAAAATTTTTAAAGACTGCAAAATCAGTTTTTTCTTTGATATCCTCGGCAAAAGCTTGTGCAAAGGCTATACCATCGCCAACCACCACCACATCAATGTCTTTTGATTCGCGCTTTAAAAAGAGGTCGCGCACATAACCGCCCACCACAAACGCCTCAACATTCAAGGATGCTGCATGTTTGATCAGTTTTTGAAAGATGGGCTCTTTTAGTTCAATTTTCACGCTGCTAAATTAAGTGATTCGCTTTGTATCTCATTTATTTTAGTAAGCCTGTGTATAATTGGTGCATTTGGCGACTCAATTCTACTGGTTCAAAATTCTTTAAATGAACCGAAGTTGCCTCTAAAAGCGA
>CAMCJW010000205.1 GCA_945875195.1 Chitinophaga pinensis
TTTGGCGCTTTGCCTTTGTTCTTGGTGTAATGATTGGCCACAGATAGCATGATCCAACACAAGAAAAATACTGAGATAAATAAACTGGCCACATTCTTAGTAATGGATAAATCATAAAATGAAGCTTCGTGGTTAAGGGTTCCGTCAGCATTTACTGCTACAATTTTACCTTCATCCAATTTGTAACCTTCATAAGTTGCATGACCATGCTCAAATTTTGAAGAAAGAAAAAACTTTACTCCTGAATCATCCTTGATAATAATTGGAAGTGGAATAGAAATATGAGAATGCCCAATGGTTGCAATATGCCAATCATGTGCATCTGCAATGTGTTCCATGATTAATTTACCTGCATCTACTTTTCCGCCTTCTGCTTCGGCAACTTCATGATTTGCAACTTCATGTACATTAGCATCGTGCGCTTCGGAATGATCGTGAGCACTTTCTGCAACCACTGAATTGGTATCAACCGATTCATGATGCTCCTGACCTAAAACTGTATAGCTAGTATAGGCTACATAAAGTAACACCAAAAATACTGGGATTAAATACTTGGAAATCTTTCTTTTATTTGGCTGCATGAACAATGTTATTTCTTTAAATCGGGGCGCAAGTTAACAACTAGGTAATAAATTTCAAAAGCTGTGTAAAAGAAATACAATAAAAGATACACAACTATAAAGGACAACTCACGGATGGGTGAAAAAATGAGGTATATAAAGAGTGGAAAAATGGAGAAGATAAATCTTATACCAATTGCGCTGTAGGTTCTAGTTATAAACGTTTTGTTGTCTTTTGGTAACCCCGAGTTGGTTATTTTATAGGTAAGCAATGTGAGCAGTAAAAAATAAACCAAGGCAATCCAAACAAAATTATTTACGGAAATACTATTTTGAAATTGTTGAAAACAAAAAATCAAGACAACCATCACCAAGGTGAGGATTGATAGGCTTGAATAAAATTTATTTTTAATTGTTTTCAAAATTTTACGCTATAAATAACTGTCAATCAGCAGATAAATACTATTTTACCCAGAGACAATCATTTTTTAGGTGGCGCAAAAGTACTCATTAATATGAAATAATAGGTACCCAATTAATTATTTTTTAAGAAAATCTCTGATTGCCAAGTACAAAGCAGCAAAAACAGATGATAACACCCCAATAAGGGTGAAAATTGGGAATTTAAACTGAAAATATTCGTCGGCGTATTTTCCAAGTAAACTACCTGCAACAATTACTACAATCATTTGGGTAGCTTGGGAGCTATACCTTAGCAGCTGATTAGGCTGTGGCTTGTTCTCTGGTGGTTTCACTTAAAACAGGTGCTCTGGTATCTAGGGGTTTGCCAATTTTACCATTTCTATAATCTCCAAGACCAATTGCCACTCCTGTGCTCATGGAACTTTTACCATTGAACTCGGCACCCGCCTCAATAATTAATTTATTGCAAGAAATATCTCCCATTATTTTTGCTGAAGCCTTGATTGTTAATAGCTCAGAAACTAAAATATTGCCAATTACAATTCCGGAAACATCGCAGTTAATGGCTTTTATATTCCCTTCAACATTGGCTGAGGTACCTAATACTAATTTAGCTTTAACATCAATATTTCCTTTAAGATTGCCATCAATTCGTAAATCCCCTTCAGAACTTAAATCCCCTTGAATTCTGGTTCCTGCATTTAAAATATTAATCTCTTGCGGATTAAAGGTACTATTCTTAGAAGGTTTAAAAATTGCCATATTTCAATTTATTAATCATGCTATTTTTTAGGTTCTTTGAATCCATCTTACTGAAATAAATATTAATTTAAGCAAGTTAATTCTGAGGCCTGTAAAATTTAAAATATTTAACTGTTGTAACAAATGTACCAATTTTTTTAAAATAATTGAATCCTTCTGTTAAATACTACCAAGAATTCTCAACAAGCACCACTTTTATCCAATATTTAGAGTAAAAGCACGAAAAATAAGATAAAAAATTGCTTTAGGGAGCTTTTGAAAGGCTATCATTTAGGCCTTCTCCACCATTAATTATATTAATAATATTCTTGTAATAGAGCTCTTTAGCAACCAAGGCCTGCTCCATTGAATCTGTTTTATACAATAATTCCTGTAAGTTTCGTTTGGTTTTTGAATCAGTATATCCAGGAACATATTCTCGCAAAGAAGTGTAAAAAATGAGGGTTATTATGAGCGTAGCAAACAAAACAACTGCAGAACTAAAGCCAATAAAAACATTCATAGGGGTTAGTTTGAAAGAAAGTTTCTCCTCAAACGACTCATCATTGATTAGCACTAATTTGTATTTATACCGCAGCTTGTGAATTAATTTTTTCTTTGGCTGATCCATAAGTATAGACGAATTAAAAAAGTTTTGGTTAAAATTGTACGATTAATAATTCAAAGATAAGTAAAATCAACGTCTCCATTGTACAAGAACCACAACATCTTTTATCTGATCCTTTTGGGCACTATTCTGATATTTGCCTGTAGTCCTACCAAAGACAAATGGTTGAACCGAAATTTCCATACCCTCACTGGTCATTATAATGTTTATTTTAATGGTGAACAAAAGCTATTAGATGCAATTGCTCAAATTGAAAATGGCCATGTTAATAATTTTGACAGAGTTTTAGATATATTTCCTTTAGGAACAGCTGAAACAGCCAAAGCTGCGGGTAATTTAATTGATGAAGCCATTAAAAAGTTCTCTAAAACCATTCAAATGCATACCATTGGTTCGTTTACTGATGATTCCTATTTTGCTATGGGAAAATGCAGGTTTTACAAACAAGATTATTTTAGTTCTATTGAAACATTTCAATACGTAATTGGAAAATATAAAAATGGCGAATACAACGATTTAAGCGCTTGTTGGATTGCTAGAAATTATGTAGGAATGAATAAACTAGGCGAGGCGGAAGCATTGATGGGATTGCTCCTTGCAAAAAAAGATTTAAAAAAGAACGATATCAGCTTAATTTATGCTACAGCTGCTGATATCAATATTAAGCAAGAAAAATATACAACTGCACTCGATAATTTAAACCTTGCCTTAAAAGGAAAATTAAAGAAAGATCAAAAAATTAGGTACCATTATATATTGGGTCAACTCTGCCTTTTAAGCAATCGAAAACCAGAAGCCAGCTATCATTTTAACAAGGTAATTTCATATATTCCTCCATACGAATTTGCATTCAATGCCAACATTAGTCTTACAAGAATTTATGATGTGAACGATTTGCGCTCTATTAGCAAAGTGAAAAAGAATTTGAAAAAAATGGCTAGTGATGAAAAAAATATTGATTATTTAGATCAAATTTATTTTGAACTAGGTAAGATAGATTTAGCTCTAAAAAACTACCCTGAGGCCATTAATAACTTTAAAAAATCTGTCGCTTATAATACTAAAAATAAGAATCAAAAAGGATTAAGTTATTATGAATTGGCAAAATTGTATTTCGAACAAAAAGAATTTAAAAATGCACAAGCATATTACGACAGTACTGTTCAAAACATTGACCCAAAATACAAACAATACAATCAAATAAAAGAAACAAAAGTGGTTTTATCTGATTTGATTAATAATTTACTTGTTTATGAAACGGAGGATTCATTGCAAAGGCTTGCCTTGCTTAGCAAAGATGAAATTGATAGAAAAGTAACTGCTTGGAATTTAGAAGAAAAAAGAAAGCAAGATTTAATTGCTAAAGAGGCCAAGAAAAATGCAAAAGCAAAAGCAAGTGCTGCCAATAATATCAGCATCATGCCAACTGGTCAAACTTCATTGCCCGGATCAGGCGATAACTCTTGGTATTTTTACAACAACAACTTGGTAAACTCTGGTGCTGCAGAATTCTTTTCAAATAAAAAATGGGGCCAACGGCAAAATGAAGATTATTGGAGATTTGCTGCTAAAGAAAAGCCAAGGGTAGAAATTCCCAACAACACAAAAGATAGCCTAATTGGTAACAATGCTACAAATGAAAAAAATGGTGTAGAAATTAAACCTGAACCCAATCAGGTTGCTTTAACAGGAGATGCTGAAAAAGATAAATGGATTAAGAATATTCCATTCACTGTGGCTCAAAAAGAAAGGTCGAATCAAAGGATGTTAGAAGCTTTGCACAATCTTGGCATCCTCTATTATTTGCGTTTAAAAAATGCTGTAGAATCCAAAAAATATTTTGGTTTAATGCAAAGTAAATTTCCTCAAAGCGAGTATGAACCAGAAGCATTATTCTATTTATGCAAAAGCAATGCTGATTTAAATAACAAACTTGTTGCAGAAGAAAATAAACAAAAATTAATTTCCAATTATCCTACCCACCCGCTTAGTTTATTGTTACAAAACAAAACAGTTCAATCATCTGAAAATACCAGTAATAAGGAACTACTAGCTGCTTACGAAAAAATGTATACTGCATACGCTAATGGGAATTATCAAGAAGCCATGAATTTAAAATCTGAAATAGACAAACTATATCCAGGGAATAATTTAAAACCTAAAGTTGATTTACTAAATGCCTTCTGTATAGGCAAAACGCAAAACAAGGAAGCCTTTAAAAAAGCATTGGAAGAAGTTAGTTCAACACACAAAGGTTTAGACGTAGCAAAAACTGCCGATGACTATTTGGAGGTAATTAATAGACAAGACAAAAAGATAGCCTTTGTAGCCAAAGATAGCAGTAAAACAGAGTTGGAATTTGACCTAGAAACCGAGACCCCTTTCTATTATATTATTGCCATTAAAGACACTAAAATTGACCTAACAGATTTTACTTCTCAGTATGCAAATTTCAATGAAGCCTACTCTGAAGAAAACAATTTAAAAGTCAATGCCATTATGAGCAATGAGGGGTTTCAATTAATTACTGTTCGCGAATTTCCTAATTATAAAAGTGCCTCTGATTATATTAAAACCTTGCAAGCAACCGACTTTAAAAACAAAAAGCTAAAATATACTTCAGTTACACCAGAATATATTATCTCTACCAAAAACTTTAAAAAGGTGCTGAAAGAAAATAAAGTTGAAAAATTTGCTGAATTTTACAAAAAACAAGAAGAACAACTTAAACCAAAAAAATGAACTGGAAAGATTACTTTTTTAAAAGCCCGTATTGGAAATTCATCAAATGGATTTGGGTAGGAGCCTTTGCGGGCTTATTCCTGCTAGCCTCTTTGGTTACTGTAATTGCCATGGGTTGGTTTGGACAATTGCCACCAATTGAAGAATTAGAAAATCCTACCACGCAACTTGCTAGTGAAATTTATGCAGATGATGGCAGTATTTTAGGCAAGTACTATTTACAAAATAGAAGCAATGTAAACTATGAAGAGTTAAGTCCTCAACTTATTAATGCCCTTATTGCTACAGAAGACATTCGATTTTACGAGCACAGTGGAATTGACAACAGTAGGCTTTTTACCATGATTTTGTATAATTTAATTGGCAAGCAACAAGGTGGTAGTACCATTTCACAACAATTGGCTAAAAACTTATATCCTAG
>CAMCJW010000206.1 GCA_945875195.1 Chitinophaga pinensis
GGATGAAATGTGGCACCGGCATATTCTGGATACTGCTGCCTACCGTAAAGATTGTCAAGAAATTTTTGGCTGTTTTATTGACCATTACCCATATTACGGTTTAAATGGGCCGGAGGATAAATCCAACTTGGACAAGGATTTTCTAAAAACTAAGGTGCTTTATGAAATCAATTTTGGTGAGGAAATGGATAGGGATTCTTTGGCCGTGCGTTGTGGCAGTGACCATGCATGCCATGCGGAAACATCTTGCGCCTGTAGGGTTAGCTCTGCATGTAAATAAATTACAAATAGATAAATTCAAAACAAAATGAAAAACTCAAAATCAAACACTTCAAGTTCAAAACCAGTTCCTAATTTACCAAGTAAAGTAATTGGCCATCCTTCTGGTTCCAAAAGGGATAATTATCCACCAAAAGTACCAGAAAGACCAATGTCAGTAACTAAACCTGTTAAAAAAGGCTCCTAATCAATCAGTGCCGCAAAGTCTATTATAGATTTTGCGGCATTTTTATTTCACAATAGCCCCAACATCTAAATCGTATAAATTAAAAATTTTACTTCCAATTTGTTCCCAACTCATTCATAATATTAAAGACTTTATTAACTATGTTTTTGTAATCAGTAATATTCGTAATATACTTTTCTTTAAAACTAAGGGTAGGAAACCCTTTAAAAACAAAGTACGGATCAAATGCTTCTACATGTGAATCAGGATATTTTTTGAGTATTTCATTGATTTTATTTCCATCCACCAGTTTTTCTTTCCATGCAGGACAAATACATAGAATTATCCCCTTTTCTTGCCACATTTCAAACCATAATCCAATAAATATATCTATTGATTTATCCTTATTATAAAGGTAAAACCCATATTCTATCCATTGTTTTTGTTTGGTTTCTTTTACAGTGTACCCTTCGTTTTTAAGATGCTCATAAGCATCGTCAATTAATTTTAAAAATGAATCTAATTCCTTTGGTAAGTTTTTGTTAAAAAGTGATTCGTATGCCATAATTATGTTTTTTTTGATCTAAAATATATAAATAAATTTTGATTTTTTTTGTGTCCTTTTTGCAATTTATTGACGCCATTAAATTTTATTTCTTTCACCCAATCAAATGCACATTTTTCCAATTCCATAAACAAAAATAATTTTTGAAGATGACAAAGTGTGGCGTACTAGAAAAAGAAAACTATGCCACCATTTGTCATACCTCATTCCTAATCTTGCTGTTCAAAATTAATTGTTGAACACATGATACACACAAATAAACCACTTCACCTAATTGGTTTTGGGGGCGCAGGAGCTAATAGTATTATTGCTATTCAGAAGATGGGATTGCCTGCTAAATATACTTGCATAACCCAGCCAGAAAGGAAAGATTTAGCGCCAGAAATAACTTGTATTACCTTTATGCCGCCGGGGGAGCGAAGGATAACCAAAACAGGTAAGGAATTTTTTATTCCCAATAGGCAAGCGCCTTTAGAAGTACCTAAAACTATTGATGATTTGTTTGAACCTAATGCACATTATGTAATTATTGCTGGTTTGGGTGGATACACTGGTACCTATTTAATGAAACATTTTGGTTCAAGGTTACAAGATAATCAAAAGTCATTTACTGCTATCTGTATACTTCCATTTAGTTTTGAGCGCCGTGCTTCAAAAGCCATTATCAATCAAATTCATCAAAAGTATAAAGCTGCCGAAAACTTTCACTTCATCGACCTCAACACTTACCAAGAGAAATTTGGTGACAAGCCCATAACCGAGCTATTTGATCAAGTAAATCAGGATGTATATTCATTAATTAAGTTATAACCAATATGATAGTATTATGGAAAATCAACTACATCAAATCATTACTAGCTCTGAGTAGTCTAGACTATTTAGCATATTCTGCTAACAAGATTCGTTTTTATAAATAGTGATCCTTTATTGCTGTTAACCCATTTTATCCAATATCTAATTCTATTTGGGTTAATAGCTTTATTGCTGTAATTATTGCTCCAGAGGCTTCTTGATTTTTTATGGGTCAAGTGCCAACATTCGCATCTGTCGCATTTGTAAGGCCTAAGAAATATATCGTCATCACTTTCTCTAATTCCTTCAAAAGCCTCCTTGCGTGTTTTGAAACTTATTTTTTCGCAGGTGTATAAGTTTCCTTTGTAGAAACGCATAACAGTTTTTTTTACCGGTAATTTTACTTTTTGTGACATGGTTTTCATTTATTTATTATTACTTATTAAATGCTGTTGAAATGCGTTTTGTAAATAGCATGTTTCAATAGGATGATTCAAATTAAACACCCAACCACGCCAATACTTGTCGTACTAGTTTGCGCTTTAAACCAAATTTTGTAAATTGCATCATGGCCACACACGCAACCCTTCACATTTACGCGCTTATTTTGGATAAATTAAGCCGACAAAAATCTGCTTCTCTATCTGAATTACGGGTGTTATTAGAAGAGCATGAGTTGGGCAAATCTGAGCGATCTATTGCGCGTTATATTGAGCAAATGCGCCATGAGTTTGGCTTGGAGATTGAATATGTGGTGGCCGAGCGGGGATATGTGTTTAAAAAATCAGATGACTTTGAGGTGGAGCTGTTTTTAAATTTTGTGCAATTGAGTCAGGCTGCAGGAATTGATATTGGAGGCAAGAAAAATATGCAAACGCTCGTGCATTTGGTTCAGTTTGATGCCAACCAACGCCTGCAAGGAATTGAGAACTTGAAGGACTTGCTTTTTGCCATACAGCACAAGCGTTTTTTAACATTTAAGCATACCAATTACCACACTGAGAGAACAACGGCGTATCGGATCAAACCGATTCTTTTAAAGCAATACCAATACAGGTGGTATGTGATTGGTGAAATAGAGGAGGGGAAATACAGAACCTTTGGCTGCGACCGTATTTCGGAGTTGGTAATAGATTCTAAAACATTTGTGGCCAAAAACACCAAGGAGGTGCGCAAGAATTTTGATCAAATAATTGGCCTAAACTACTCCGATGGCAAAATGGAAAAGGTAAGGCTAGAATTAACTTCTCTCCAAGCCAAATACATGCAAGCATCGCCCATTCACGCCTCACAATACATAGAATCCGAATCGCACGATAAAGTAATATTCGTCCTAAACCTCATCCCCAACTACGAACTCATCCAAAAAATCCTCATGATGAGCGACCAAGTAACGGTGCTTTCACCGCCTTCACTTAAGAATGAAGTTAAGAAACACTTAATGTCTACACTTAAATTGTATAAGTAAAGTCCATAGTCGATAGACCATAGTCCATAGCAAGAAGCCATTAGTACATAGCTTGAATTTGATGGTCATTTGAAATTTCCATCTACAAAAATCTTTAAAATAAAAGCCGATCGACCTATTTCATTCACGCCAGCAGATGTAGAAATAAATTTGCGCGCTAGCCTGTGCTAATGTAGCTAAATCCAAAAAGTGCGGCTGGTGATCCAACGGAAGAGCGAACTTGAAAGATTTGTGCCCGAGTGGCGTAGGCCTGCGCGAGTAAATCTTTTAAGTTAGTTCCGTTGGTGCCCTTTTTTGGTTACTTTTTTGGGCACGCAAAAAAGTAACAAAACAAACATCAAGGCAAATTTCCCGGGCAAAAGAATAAAACCCAACTAAGCCATACTCTGTCAAAGGCAATATTTTCTTTTGTAGCAGAAAAAAGACCTTAACACCTCATTCTCAAACCCAAAATAAATATGCACACCCCTAACCCCAGCAACTACCATATGTTGAAAATTAAAAGGCATATGGGCGTTGCTCTAACGCCATTGTGCATTCCTTTTTCCATTGTCCACATTTTAAAGAAATAGCTTTGTTGCCTCATGAATAACGAAGAGAAAATTTATCCATCACATGCCTTGGTTGAGAAAACCATTTTGGCTATTTTTATGAAGCAACCTGAGCTAATTCATTCCCATGTATTATTGGTAAAGCCTGAGTATTTTCATGTTGAAGATTATACCATTGTCTACCAAGTAATGTATGAATTGGTGAAGCAAAATTCACCCATCGATTCGCATATTTTATTGGATTTATTGAATAAAATTAAGCCTGATGTAGATTGGAAGCAAGTGTTTATTGATTTGAATAATTGGGCAGAGGATGCAACTCAACTTGGCTATTTTATTGGCAAATTAGAAGAGAATTATGTCAACCGCAAATTTGTTGGCATCGCTTTAATGATGAGTGATGTAGATAGTAGCATAACAACTAGGTTGAACCAATCTTTTCAGCAATTATTGGATTTGAAAAAGGAAATCACACATAAAACAGAGGAACCATTGAGTAAATTATTGGTTCAGTTTATTCGCTCTGGTAGCATGGTTGATAAGGCGCAACAAATACGTTCTGGCATTACTCGTTTAGACAATCTCATGTATGGCGGATTGGAACGCAAACAGTTGGTAGTTTTTGGGGCACGACCAGGAATGGGTAAAACGGCCTTGTTAACGACCATTTGCAATAAGATTATTGATGAAGGTGTGTATAAGGTAATGTTTATTTCGCTCACTCAAAATCCCAAACATTTCCTCACCAAATTGTTAGCCAATAGGCTAGATTTTTCAATAATCAAAATATTAAATGGAGAGTTTCCGGAAGTGTATGATGCCAAATGCGATAGGCTCATCACCGCCGAAAAGGAGGGAACATTTAAATACCATTTTCAAATAGACAATGATTTTATGAGTTTGATGGCTGAGATCAATAGCCAGAGAATCAGCCATGGAGTGGATGTGGTAATCATTGATAGCCTTCAAATGTTGGACGAAACAAACCCTATGTTTTACCAAAACAGAAATAATTCCATTGGAAAGAACTTGCGTCGCTTAAAACAAATGGCGCAAGAGCACAACTTTTTGCTACTTGTAGGATCAGAAATATCGCGCAGCGCAGAGCGCAGAAGTGGCACTAGTAGCCGACCTATGTTGTGCGATTTAAAAGATTCTGGGGCAATTGAAGAATTGGCAGATAAAGTGATCATGGTTTATAGGCCAGAATACTATCAGTTAAGCGAATGGGAGGATGGTGAACCCACATTAAATACAGGGGAGTTGATTGTTTGCAAAAACAGCATGGGAAAATTAGAAAATGTGAAAGTTGCTTTTAACCCAGAAAGCCAACGTTTTTCTGATCTCATGGAAGATTTTGTAAACAATAGTTTTGAAGACAATATACCCAATAGCAGAGTAGCTGAATTTGGGTAAATAAAAGCATAAGATTAGGCATTCACGGGCTTAGGCTGTTGTTTCTGCGGCCAGTTTATCAATACGTGTAGAAATCTGCTTTTGCTGCGCAAAAGCAGACTAAAATTGAGATCTTATGTGCAAAAATGCTGCATGGCAATTGGGTCGTGCAGCTTTTAAAAATTGTTAAAAATGTTTCGGTTCGAACAAAAAATAATGGCGTGAAAAAAAAGAAAAATAAATTAGGTTGGTGGGCCCAAAGTTTTATTGATGCTAAAAACTTAAAGG
>CAMCJW010000207.1 GCA_945875195.1 Chitinophaga pinensis
CCAAAGATTCGTTGAGGTTAGAAAGCAAGAATGGAAAAAAGTTTATTGTTCATAGGGTTATAAAATCTGAATCACTTAGTTCAATCAGCAAGAAATACGGTGTAAATGAGTCGGAAGTGCTCAGCAACAACCCACTGTTAAGCGCAAAAGTATATGAAGGTCAGGTTTTAAAAATACCTGTTAACGAATCTAAATATGGCGCAGTTGCTGTTGCGCCAGTTAAGCCTATATCCGATTCAAAATTACCTTTAGCTAAAACACTTCCTAATCTTGAAGAAAAAACTGCTAAAAAGTCTGAACCAATAATAAAAGAAGAGCCAGTTAAAGTATCGCCTGTTGAGGCGCCTACAGCAAGCAAGCAAACAGAGTTAACACCAGTAGCTAACAAAGTTGAAAAGTCTTTTAAAGTTTATGTGGTAGCCTCTCCACAAACAGTGCAACATTTGAGTGAATCATTTGAAGTAAATGCTGCGGATGTGATTGCTTTGAATGAATTGAAAAACTATAATTTAAAAGAGGGACAAAAAATTAAAATCCCAATGGATAATAGTCCGGCTATTGCAAAAGCAGAAATAAAACCTACCATTAAAGCAGTTGTTAAAGAAGATTTGCCCCCGGTAAATCCAAAACCAGCACCGGTTGCAGTTGCCGCTGTTAAACCTGTAGCCAATACCAACTATGTTAAGCCTGCAATTACCAATATTAAACCACAAGAAAGCAAACTAGAAAAAAAGGCAAAGTATGAACCTTTGTCGAATAAAATAATAGATACTGCTGCTGTTTTTGCTTTGCGAAAAAGTAAACGTGAGGCTGATTTTGCGCGTTTAGATAGCATGTACACCCACCCAGATGGTGCTGCCTATAAGGCTTTTGATTATAAACAAACAGATTACCAGTTTGATTTGTATTCAATGCGCTTAGCAGAAGCAAATGCCATTGAAGTACCTACCACCAACCAAAGCAAAGGTTATGGCGATAAAAACACCACACACTGTGTTAAAATGGGTGAAACTTTAGCTTCTATTGCAAAAAAATACAAGATAACTACAACAGATATTATTAACTGGAATGGCTTAACAGCATACAGGGTAAAGGTAGGACAAGATTTAGTGATAAACGCTGCAAGAGGAGATATTTCGCCATATGTGCGTACCATTGCTAACCAAGTTAAAATGCAAGGCGAAACAGCCATTGTTTATGAAAACATACATGGTTTAGCCCAATTTGATAGCAGGCTTTCGCAGGTTAGGGGAGTATATGTCAATAATATTGAAAAGGGTAAGTTTGTATACATTGTTAACAAAGACAAATACCGTGAGGATTTTGCCGTAGTGATTGGTCCTTTGCCAAAAGGAACGCCTAAAGAGGTTATTGTTATTGTAGATGCTGAAACTGCAAAAGAATTAGCAATTGAAAAATCATGGGTAAATGTTGAATTGTATTATGGTACTGCTGTTCAAGATGTGGCAAACAAAGAAACAGAAGCAAAAAATAAATAAAATCCATTGAATCCTGTTCCTCAAATCCACGCCCATTCTGCCAAGAAGGTTGAAGAAAACCCAATTTTCAGTATTCTCATTCCAACTTGGAATAACCTTGCATACCTTCAACTTTGTATCAAAAGTATCCATCAAAATAGTAGGTTCAAACACCAAATTATTATTCATGTGAATGAAGGCAAGGATGGCACCAAAGAATGGGTTGATGCAGCTGGTTATGCCTATACTTCTTCTGAAGAAAATGTTGGCGTGTGTTACGCTCTTAATTCATCTTCAAAGTTTGCAAGCACCAATTATATACTCTATTTAAACGACGACATGTTTGTAGGCAAAGATTGGGATTACTATTTGATGCAGGCAATTGAAGCCAAAGGTGATGAGTATTTTTATTATTCGGGCACTATGGTAGAATATGAAAATTCTGGAAATGCAGCTGTTTTATCGCCATACGATTTTGGTAGAACCTATGATAAATTTGATGAAGATGCTTTCAATACCTTGGTTGAAAGAAAGCTAAAACCTGATTGGTTTGGAGCCTGTTGGCCACCAAGTATTGTGCACAAAAAGCTCTGGGATTTGGCCAAGGGTTATGATGTAGCTTATTCTCCTGGGTTTTATTCCGACCCAGATTTTGCGATGAAACTTTGGCAGTTGGGGGTAAGAGATTTTAAAGGAATTGGTAGTAGTATGGTTTATCATTTTAAATGTAAATCTACAGGCAGAGTTATTAGAAATAACGGCCGAAAAACCTTTGCCAAAAAATGGGGTATTTCTTCTTCTTTTTTATACAAACAAGTATTGAAATTAGGGGAACCATTTCAAGAAAATGTTCAGCTAAAATACCCTACAGGACCTTCACTATGGTTAAATAAAATAAAGGCATTTTATATTGCCAATTTTTAGATCTGATCCAATAAATTTCTTGAACCGATAGTTGATTTTACCGTATATCCTTCGCCATATTTTACACCAATTCTCCTGCCATATTCAAGGCACCTTCCTTCTAAATGCCTGATAAATTCTGGTGTGGCAATGGGCGTAATTGGCTCAATAGAATTTGGGTTGTAAAATTGCGTTTCATACGCTTTTATAGATTCCATTTTCCTGTCAAAAAAAGGCGTAATATCAAAAACAATATCAGGCTCGGTTAGCATATCCTGAATGTAATGGTAAACTTTTTTTGGTCGCCATGCCTCTTGGGTATTGCCATTTAGGCTGGTGTTTATTTTCTTTAATCCCGACAAAAAGCAAGCATCATGCACTAGGTCGGCAGCCCTACCGTGGTCTATATGCCTGTCGCTTTCTGCATTGGCTAATACTATTTCCGGTTGGTATTTTCTAATTACCTCAATTACCTTCATTATGTGAGCTTCGTCTTTTACAAAGAAACCATCTCTAAATCCCAAATTCTCTCTGTGGTGGATCCCTAAAATGGAAGTGGCTTTTTTTGATTCCTCATCGCGGGTTTCGGCAGTGCCACGCGTGCCTAATTCGCCTCTGGTTAAATCTACAATCACCACTTTATGTCCAAGGGCAATATGCGCCATGATTGTTCCACTACAAGATAATTCTGCATCATCAGGATGCGCTGCAAATACCAAGATATCGGTTTTCATTGTACGATTATACTAACTGGATTAACTACTTAACGTTCTTCTTTTCTCTTTCTTTAATAAACTCAGTGAGCTGCTCCACGTTGATGCGTTTGGCTAAAATCTTTTTGTTTTCATCTAGCAAGTACAAAACGGGGGTGCTGTAAATATCATATAATTTGCGGAAATTGGTTTCGTTGTTTGGATCATACACATTTAACCATTTCAATTTGTTCTCGCGCAAGTACTTTTGCCACTCCTTAGAATCTGGCGTTAGGCTCACAGCATACACATCAAACATTTTTAAGCCTGTGGCTCCTTTTGGATTCAATTCATCATAAAGTGTTCTTAGCTTTGGCATTTCTTCTTTACACTTACCGCAATTGGCATCCCAGAATATGAGCAAGGTATATTTTGATTTGATATTGTAAAGGCTATGATAAACATTGTTGGTATCTAACATGTTTAAGTTTGGACCTCTGTTGCCAATTAAATTGTTTCTTAATTGATCTGCACGGTCTTTCATTTTAAACAACAAAGTTTCATCTATCCAAAATGCTTTTCCTTTGGCATAATACTCATCTATCATGTGCACAAAGACCTTGTCCATTCCCATATAAGTAGAGGTTTCGTAATGGTTGGTGATCCAAAACAAGCAATATTTAAAGTTCTCTTTGCCAGCAGCAGCTTTGGTTAAAACAAAATCTGCCGATTTAATAATGCTATCTGGAATTTGTGGTGTTAATTTTACCATAAACGCTTCAAACTTATTATGAAACACAGGTGTTCTCACAATGCGTTCATCGCTGAAATCAAAATTATCAAAGTAGTGGTTATAGTAATAGTTAAACTGAAAATTTGAATCTATGATTTCACCCTTAAAATTCTTTGGCGCATCTGGCACATCAATATCTGTCATCATTTTAAAAATCTTGCTCAACAACATTTGAGGATGGTCTTTTAAAACTCCCTTTCTGTATTCAAATAAATCTTGAGAAATCTTTTTATATTTATCACCAGTAATTCTTAAAGTAGCAGTATCATTGATTTCTTTAGCCTTTTTAATCTGGGCATCAAATTCATTGGCTTGTCTGCCCATAGAAGAAGTATAGCGCGTGTAGGCAAAAAACACCTCGTTTTCTGGCGAACCTTTGATCTTCATGTTCATGATAACATCTGCTGTATCTGTTTCTAAACTAAATTCTGCTTCGGTTACAATAAAATCAAACAACAAAGATTTCTCCGCAGTAGCAACTAAATAAACACCTCCCTCAAGAGGCTTGACGCCTTTATAAACCATTTTACCTGTTTTATCCGTTACAGCGCTATCTCTCAAATACTGTTTGTCGCCAAAATAATACCCCAAATAAAACTTTTTATTGGGTGCTCCTTTAATGGTAATTGCAATATTATAGGCATCTTTGGCAAAGGTAGTTCCTGCCATGAGCAGGATTGTAAATAAAAATAAAGCTGATTTTTTCATAAATATTTGTTCTATTTCAGGTTGTGAAAATAACCAAAATCAAACCACTCTTCAAGCATTCTGAGGATTTAACATATTTTTAAGTGAATGCTAATGACTTAGGATTGGCTCGAACCAATAAATATCAGTTAAATACATGACATTCATCATTTGTTGATCCAAAAATTGAGATTAGCTTTGTTTAAGAAATTAACCAACAATTTTAACAATTATACCAATGGAAATTAAAGCACATTTTAACGAAATTTACGCAAACATTTTATCTTGGGTGAACGATTTAACATTTTATAAAGACGAGTTAAATGTTTTTCAAACCCGTTTGGAAGAGGTTGCAAAGCAAAACAGCAAACAAGAGGTGATGACGGAAGTTGAGCATTTCCAAAACCAATTTATTAGGCAGCATGAGGTGATTGATACCTTGAAACACGATTTAAAAAAATTTAATAATACCATTGTCGAAAACATTTCAAAGAATCCTGTGGCCAGCGATCGTCGCACAACGGCTGCTCCTGTTGAATTGGAAGACCAGTATCGAACTTTCTTAAAGATTTACAATGAATTAAAATCTGATTTTGAAAAATTTCTAGTGAAGACCTACTAAATTTGTGGGCAGTGAACACATTGCCAAAAGATTTTGTTGAAAGTATCCTGTCTCTTTTTCCTGAGGAGGCAGGATATTTTTTTGAGGCTTTATCAAACAATGCCATTACCTCTATTCGGCTCAATGCCCATAAAAAAAGTACAGCTTTTGAAAATGAAACACCCATTGAATGGTGCGCAAATGGCAGGTATTTGGCAGAGCGCCCTTCATTTATATCAGATCCTTTGTTGCATGCAGGTGCCTATTATGTGCAGGAAAGCTCTAGCATGTTTTTAGACGCTTGCATTAAAAATTTACCCT
>CAMCJW010000208.1 GCA_945875195.1 Chitinophaga pinensis
GTTCTTCTAATGAAGTAATTTTCAATTTGCTTGCTACTAACAATTTTATGGTAAAACTCCTTATTCAAATCTTTAAGTGTATTGAACCAAAGGGTATCATTGTCGAGGATACTTCGCATGGTATGTAAAATCCAAGTACCTTTATAGTAGTTATCATTATCGGGTCTATTAAAGTTAACTCCTCTCTGCCCAATAATTGGCTTGTTGTTTTTGATGTTTTCCCTTTGTGTTTTTAAGTATTGAACAGCTCTAAATTTACCGTATTGTTTTTCAACATACAAAGCCTCGCTATAAGTTGTAAAACCTTCATGGATCCACATATCTGCCTTGTCTGAGGCAGTAATACTATTGGCAAACCACTCATGACCACTTTCATGAATAATGATGAAGTCGAAACCATAATTATTGTTTTGGTAGTTATTACCATAGGCAACGCAACTTTGGTGTTCCATACCCCAGTAAGGTGTTTCAACTAATTTATAGCCATCTTGGTAAAAAGGATAAGGCCCAAAATAAAATTCAAAGGTTTGCAGCATTCTTTTTACCTGTTGAAAATGTGTTTTTGCTTTACTTACATTTTGCGGTAAAACATAATAATCGAGCGGTAAACGTTCATTATTAGCATTCACATAAATATCTTCTATGTGTTCATAATGGCCAATATTGATAGAAATATTGTATTGGTTAATTGGCGACAACACTTGCCAATCAAATTCGGTATAGCCATCTAACCTATTTTTTGAACCTAAGAAACGTCCATTACTCACTCCAACAAGGCCTTTGGGTACTATTAGTTTCATTTTCATCTTTTCGGGCTCATCATTCCATTGATCTTTGCAAGGCAACCAACAAGATGGTCCAACACCCTCGCAAGCTAATCCAATCCAATCAAAACCACTGCTATCTTTGCCCCAAACAAAACCGCCGTCCCAGGGTGCTTTTTTTGCAATAATAGGTTTCCCAGAAAAGAAAATGGTGAATGCGATTGTATCATTTTTTTTGATGGTTGAAGGGAAATGAACAATAAAAGAATTGGAATCTCTTACAAAAGGAATGTTTGAACCAAGGTATGAAATAGCCGAAACTTTGATTTGAGGAAACAAATCTAGTTCAATCATATTTAGGCTATTTAGTGCCGAAATTTGAATAGTATTAGCACCCTCAATTGATTTTAGTTCGGGCTGAACCTTCACCGCAATATCATAAGAAATAAGATTGTAATTGCTCTTGAGTTTTGGATTTTTCGCAAACAATTGAGAAGTAAAAAGGAGGCTCAAAATTAAACTTTTTCCGCCAAGAAACAACAAGCTTTTAATCATCGAAACGAATACCCGTGGCAACCTTGTATTTAATATAATCATTGAATTTAGGACTGAATAACTCTCTTTCTTCATATTCAATTGTTACATTTTTATTCTTTCCTTTCTGCAATAATTTTTCAGAATTCTTGAAATATTCGAGCCAAATAATCTTTTGGTCTCTGCCATCTTCATCTTTCAACACAATGGTAATGAATTGCTCATTTACCAATTCAATGATGGTGCCTTCTATAGAATTGGTAACGGGGTCGTCTGATGTAATTCTGGTAATCAATTGGGTAAAAACCGGACAATTAGAAGCCATTTTTAAACCCACTAGTCTTCCTAATTTTTCGCCCTCGCCTTTGTTAACTTTCTTCATATCCACATCGTATTTCTGCTTCAATTCCTTTTCAAAAGGTTGTGCGGCTTGCATCATACAAAGACCTAATTCAATGGTTAGTTTTTCCTTAGGTAATTTTTCAATATCCAATTTGGTTACACAATCGCAAGTATGCGCTGAAATAGAATCTAGGACATCTTGGGCTTTAATTTGTGAAATAGAAAGTAAAAGTAGTAGCACTAAAATAGTTTTTTTCATTTGGTAATTTTTTGGAGTTGGTTTATTTTTTTGCCCAATCAGCGAGCAAAATAGGTATATATTTATGAAGCACAAAACGTTCCTAAAAAACAGACAAATAATCTCCATTTTTTAAGAAATTAAAAAAAAAATCTTTATTTAGGTCGTAAATCACCATTTTGCAATTACTTCGGTTTGAGCCAACTAAAACAAAATGCAAAAAAACTATATTCAGGTACAAAAAACAGCCCGGTATTTTACCATTGGAGAGCTAGGCAAACAAACTCAATACATTTGGCTCATCATTCATGGGTATGCACAAACAGCAGAGTCATTTATTTCTCAGTTTAAGGAGCTTGGATCAAACCATTTTATTATTGCCCCAGAAGGATTGAATAAGTTTTACTCGCGAGGATTTGCTGGAAGTCCAGTAGCTAGTTGGATGACAAGTTTGGAGAGAGAATCTGAGATTGTGGATTATTGCAATTACCTAGAAACCTTGGTTCAAACCTTAAAAATTGATGATTATACCCATTGCAAGAAAATTGTATTAGGATTTAGCCAAGGCGTATCTACCCAAACAAGATTTATCAATAACAGTTCATTTTTACCTGATTATTTGATTATGGTAGCAGGCGAAATTGCAAAGGAATACCAAGAAGTTTTGCCAGATAAATTAGGGAGCATAAAAAGCCTGTATTTAGTTGGCAATGAAGAAAAAATAGTGAGTGAAGAAAAAATTTCTGCCATGCAAAAATTATTGGAAAAGGCCAATTGCAGTTTTGAAACCTTTAACGGAAAACACGAGGTAAATGAATCGACAATTGCTCATGTTTTAGCATTTACAGGAAAAATTAATTCAGAATTCTGAATTCAGAATTCTGAATTCAGAAATAATCCTTAAACTTGCACCAACAAGAAATAAAACTAAAGCATGAATAATCTATTAAAAGGTAAAAAGGGCATCATCTTTGGTGCATTAAACGATAAGAGTATAGCTTGGCAAGTAGCATTAAAATGCCATGAGCAAGGAGCAGAATTTGTTTTAACCAATGCACCAATTGCCATGCGCATGGGCGAAATTAATAATTTAGCTACGGCTTGCAACAATGCCCAAATTATTCCTTGCGATGTGAGTAAGAATGAGGATATGGAAAACCTAATAACCAAATCGATGGAAATTTTAGGCGGCAAAATAGACTTTATCTTACATTCTGTTGGAATGAGTTTGAACATAAGGAAAGGGAGACATTACACTGATTTAGATTATAAATGGATGCATGAAACCTATGACATTAGCTCAATTAGCTTTCACAGGTTATTGAAAGTTTGTTATCAAAAGGATGCCATTAATGATTGGGGATCTGTGCTGGCTTTAACCTATATAGCAGCCCAACGCGTTTTTCCTGATTACAATGAAATGGCAGACGCAAAAGCCTTGTTAGAATCGATTGCTAGAAGTTTTGGTTACCATTATGGCAAGCGCAACAAAGTAAGAGTAAATACCATTTCTCAGAGTCCTACGCCTACAACTGCCGGCTCAGGTGTTAAAGGTTTTGGCGACTTCTTTGATTATGCTTCTGCCCTTTCACCTCTTGGTAATGCTAGTGCTGAGGCATGTGCAGATTATTGTGTATTAATGTTCTCAGATTTAAGCAAGATGGTAACCATGCAGAATTTGTTCCACGATGGCGGTTTTAGCAATACCGGCTTTAGCCAGGATGTATTTAAATTAATGGAAGAGAAGAAATAATAGAAAACTAAATTTCAATAAATAGTAGCTAATCAAAATTGGCTACTTTTTTTTGTTAAAATTGGAAAGGCCTTTGAAATTGAAGTGGCTCTTTTTCTTCAAAAACAGGCGATCCATAAACGTTTGCGATATAATACCTTAAAAAACAATTTGATCACGAGTTTGTCCATAAGTAACATCGATTACCCCAAGTTCATTAAAAAAATCGCCAGGAAAGCCTAATTCAAAGGCCGAGACAGTATTGAGCTCTGTCATCCATTCTGCTGGAATAACAATATCTGCCACACCCAAAACATCTGCGATTTGAAACGGTTTGGTAGCACCTATAATGGGTATCACCGTTTGGTCTTTTTGCATGGTCCAACGAACAGCAACTTGAGCTGGAGTGCATTCTAAAGCCGTAGCAACTTCCACAACTTTTTGGGCTATTAAGGTGCTTCGTTCATTTAATCTTTTAGAGGCCTCTGGAAGTCTTCCTTTCTCCCCTTTTAAATATTTACCACTTAAGGCCCCACCAGCTAAAGGAGCCCATGGTGTAACGGCCAAATTAAAAGCCTTAGCCATAGGTAATAAATCTCGTTCAACAGTTCTATTGATTAAATTATATTCCACTTGTAAGCCTGCAAACTTATGCCAACCGCGCAATTCGGCAATAGTATTTGCTTGAGCAACTCTCCATGCTGGGGTATCGCTGATTCCAATGTAATGCACCAACCCTCGGCTAATTAAATCATTTAAACCCATTAAAACCTCCTCAGGATGGGTGGTAAAATCCCAAATATGCAACCACAAAATATCAAGGTAATCTGTTTGTAATCTATCCATACTTTCTTTAACAGACCGCATCATATTCTTACGATGGTTTCCTGCAAAATTTGGATCACCATTTTTATCTTTCAACGTATATTTTGTGGCCAATACAAAATGATCTCGGTCTGCTTTTATAAAATCACCAATGAACCTTTCAGAAGTTCCTTCAGTGTATCTATTGGCAGTATCAATAAAATTGCCACCGGCATTGGTATAAGCATCAAATACATCTTTACTAGCTACATAATCGGCACCCCAACCCCACTCGGTTCCAAAGCCCATGGTACCTAAACACAATTCAGAAACGCGGAGGCCAGTGTGGCCAAATAATTTGTAATTCATAGTTAGAAATTAAGGCATAAAGATACGGGATTATGAAAGAAATGAATTTGTAAAATTGGATTAGGCTATACTTAATCTAATTTTACAAATTTTAGGAACTGAATTTTGCCATTAAAATCAATTAATTTGAAACTATAAAAACCAGAGCTTAAATTGGAAATATTTAGTTGAGCTTTAATTGATGTGATAATTCTTTTCTCAACCAACTTTCCATTAACATCCAAAATTTCTAGATTATAAATTTCAAATGGGCCTTCAATGGTAATAATATCTTTTCCAGGATTAGGATAGATTTTAAACGATATTTGAGCTGCTTCTTCTTTGTAGATAGGTTCTTTTATTTGTGACTTACCTAAAACCAAATTGGATTGATATTTTTTACTACCAGAACTTGGTTTGCAAAATGCTTCTAGTTCTATATCCGTAACTTCTTTTGCTTCTGGAAATTGGTAAAAATTTCTTTTTATTGCCAATTCAATATTTTCATTTACCATAGCGTTTGGGGCAATATCTATATCCCAAAAAGCTTGCAATTTGGCCACATAGCCAGGCATTACTGAAATATTTCCTTTTAAAAATATATTCTCGTAATTTAAAAAAAGGGTATTTCCAACTACCTCACTAATATATTCATCATTAGGTTCTATAACCTCATTTTCCAAGGTTAAATTA
>CAMCJW010000209.1 GCA_945875195.1 Chitinophaga pinensis
TATCAGGAATACCTGAATCCTTTTTGGTGATATCTAAAAACTCTTTTCTAGTAATTTTAGCCATAACCTTGAATTTAATTATTAGATAAAAATAAGTAAAAAAGGTTTAAACAACAACAAATAAATAAATACCACAATTTTGTGATTACACAATGAAATCTTAGGTTTGAACCATGGAAAAGATTCTGAATTATATCAATGGTGAACTTATTGAACCAATATCCAAACAATATTTAGAAAATGTAGATCCTTCAATAGGTTTGGCCTATAACCTTTGTCCAGATAGTGATGCCGGCGATGTGGAACTGGCATATGAGGCTGCTGCGGCGGCTTTTCCAGTATGGAGTGAAATGTCCACAGGAGAAAGAAGTAAGGTAATGTTGAGGCTTGCAGCCTTAATAGAAATTAACAATGATGCATTGGCTTTGGCAGAGTCTGTAGACCAGGGAAAGCCATTGTGGTTAGCTAAAAATGGTGAAATCCCCAGAGCTCAATCTAATATTCATTTTTTTGCTACTGCCATTGAACATTATGCCTCAGAGGCTCACCCAATGGGCAATCATGCTTTAAATTATACCTTAAGAACACCCATTGGTGTAGTTGGATGTATAAGCCCTTGGAATTTACCTTTGTATTTGTTTACTTGGAAAATTGCACCAGCATTGGCGGCTGGAAATTGTGTGGTAGCAAAACCATCAGAAATAACACCTATGACGGCATATCTTTTTAGTAAATTATGTATAGAAGCTGGTTTACCAAAAGGAGTGTTAAACATTGTGCATGGCTTAGGTCCAAAGGTTGGTTCAGCCATAGTTGCTCATGAAAAAATTACAGCCATTTCATTCACAGGTGGCACAAAAACTGGAGCAGATATTGCTAGGGTTGCTGCACCAATGTTTAAGAAACTTTCATTGGAACTTGGTGGTAAAAATCCTAACATCATTTTTGCAGATTGTGATTTTGAAAAAACAGTGAAGGAAAGTGTGAGGGCAAGTTTTACCAACCAAGGCGAAATATGTTTATGTGGATCTCGCTTGTATATTGAAAGGTCTATTTATGCTAAGTTTAAAGAAGCCTACATCGCTCAAGTTAAGGGATTAAAAGTGGGTGATCCATTATTGGATGATACAAAAGTTGGAGCTATTGCTAGTAAAATGCATTTCGAAAAAATATTGGGTTATATTGAATTGGCCAAAGAAGAGGGCGGCACCATTTTAACTGGTGGTGTTGCAGTTAATCCTGCCGGCAGGTGCAGCAATGGTTATTTTATTGAACCAACCGTTATTGAAGGTTTGGGGCATTTGTGCCGAACCAACCAAGAAGAAATATTTGGACCTGTGGTTACCATTCAGCCTTTTGATACCGAAGAAGAGGTTCTGGAAATGGCCAATAGCACAGCTTATGGTTTAGCATGTACGGTATGGACAGAAAATTTAACCAAAGCTCACAGGGTTGCAGCCAAAATGAAGAGCGGAATTGTTTGGATCAATTGTTGGTTATTGCGTGATCTACGCACCCCATTTGGTGGGATGAAACAAAGTGGAGTAGGAAGAGAAGGTGGTTGGGAGGCTTTGCGATTCTTTACCGAGGCTAAAAATGTTTGTGTGAAATTGTAAGCAAATTCTATATTCGTTAAAATTTTTAAATCATGGATCAAGATCAAAACCAAAATCAATTACAAATTGAACTCAGCGAAGAAATGGCTGAAGGTATATATTCAAATTTAGCAATCATTACACATAGCAACAGTGAGTTTGTTATTGATTTTGTGCGTGTAATGCCAGGTGTACCTAAAGCTAAGGTAAAATCTAGGATTGTTCTAACACCTGATCATGCCAAAAGATTGTTGATGGCTTTAAGTGATAACATCAATAAATTTGAAGACATGAATGGGAATATTGCCATGAACAATGATTCTGGTACTCCTTTTCCCATGAATTTTGGCGGCCCAACCGGCCAAGCATAATCAATCGGTTTGAACCAATTAATTTATAGAATAGTTTAAGGGTAACTATTTCTAAAAATTTGTTTTGAATATCCTCACTGCGATACTTAGCAGAACTATGCCAAAAAATTTACGCACTAGGGCTAAACCATTATCGCCAAGCAGCTTTTCAATTTTGCTAGACGACCTTAACACCACGTAAACAACAATTAGGTTCAATAAAATACCTAAAGTAATATTTGGTAGGCTATATACTGCCCTCATACTAATTATAGTGGTTAAGGTTCCAGATCCTGCAATGATTGGAAAGGCAATTGGTATGATACTCCCTGTTTTTGCTGCTGGGTCGTTCTTTAAAATTTCTATTCCAAGAATCATTTCCATACCAATAATGAAAATGACAATAGAACCTGCAATGGCAAAAGACTGAATATCCACGCCAAATAAACCCAGAAATTTTTCACCTACCAACAAAAAAACCAGCATTAATGCGCCGGCGTATAGGGTTGCTTTTTCGCTATCTAGGTGGTTCTGACGATTTTTGATACTAATAATAATGGGCAAGGCGCCAATTATATCTATTATGGCAAAAAGGGTGAGGGTAATTGTTATTATATCTTGTATTGAAAACATGGTGACAAAGATAGCTTTGAACTCTGTTAAAATAGTAATATTTTGCAACCGTGAGATTTTTAAAGTCAATTTTTGTAAATATCCTACTCATCGCAATTATAGTGTATTTGCTGGTTTGGGTAGCTGCTCAGTCGCTAAGTGTTTATACACGCCACGACCAATCTCTTACGCTTCCTAATTTAAAAGGGCTAAAAATGGAGGACGCAGAAGCCTTGTTGCGGCAGAAAAAATTGAGGTATATCATCACAGATACTGTTTTTGTAGACAAATTGCCTAAATCTTCGGTTGCCGAGCAAAATCCACCACCAAATTCTAAAGTTAAAGAGGGGAGGATTATTTATTTGAGCATCAACTCAGATGCTTCGGCAACGGTTTTAATGCCTAATTTAATCAACAGCTCTTTGCGTTATGCCGAAACAGTTTTATCTGGAATGGGATTGTTGGTTGGGAATGTTACTTATAAGCCAGACATCGCACAAAACGCGGTCTTAGACCAAGTTTGGAAGGGAATGAGTATTCAACCAGGTTCAAAATTACCGAAAGGATCTGCTATAGATTTAATTATTGGAGATGGCAGTGGTGGCGCTTTAGTTTCAATGCCTAATTTAAATGGCTTGACCCTAATAGATGCAACAAATGTTCTTCAAACTTCGTTATTGCAATTGGGCACCATAGTATATGAAGGAAACCCCAAAGATAGCAGCAAGGCTATTGTAAAAAGGCAAAATCCACCATATGCTGAGGGTGCTACCATAAAGGGAGGAGAGTTTGTTGATTTATTTCTATCTTCAAAATAATAGATGAATTTTAAAAAAGTAGTTTTAGCCTTAGGTATTTTCCCAATTTATTTTTTGAGTTTTGCTCAGGAAGTTCGCATGCCTTTAATGAATAATCCAATTGTACAAAAGAAAAATCATACAGTTGCATTGCCTGTCTTATATAAAAATACCGGTGTATTTCCACTAATAGATTTCTTTGATACAGATGGTAAAACCAATTTTAATTATTGGTTGATGAACTCTTGTCAGGTTCAAAAAAATAAATTGGTTTTTAATGCAATTGATAGCACAGGTAATTTATATCCTTCAGCTGGAGCTATGGATCAATTGGTTTCAAACAACATAAATACCAATGCTGCAGTTAATCCAGTTTTTTTGAGTTTCACTTTTTCAACTGGTGAAACATTTGATGCAAACGACTCATTTATTGTTTCTGCTAAAAATAATTTTGGCGAATGGGAAATGATTTGGGAAAGCAAAGGTTCAGGAGCAAAAGAGAGAGAGGTACTCATTGATTTACCTAAAAATAAATTTGGTTCGAACCAATTTGCGCTAAAATTTATTGCCTATTCCACTAATTTATCTTTGAGCAATACTGCTATCTTTACCTTATCCAAATTAGTTGTTTCAACCAAATTGCCACTGGGATTATACGAGCATTTAAGGTTACCCCACATGCCAGATTCTTTTGCTAATTGGGATTATTTTTCAGGTTCGGATGTGAAAGTGCTCAATGGATTGGATATTAATTATCCTTGGGGAAATGTTGCCAAGTTGGATGTAAAAAAAGCAAATGGTTTGGTGTACGACAATGCAAGTAACTTATATGGAGGAGCCGATACTTTTTATACGCATCCCTTTGATGTTCTTGGCAACCAAGTTAGTGATACCATCATTTTTTCATTTGCCACAAAAGCGGCCCCTGTTAACTTGAATGGCGATTCATTAATTGTTGAATTTAAAAATAACTTAGGGCAATGGGTTCGGGCTCTTTCAATAGGTGGTGTAGCTGTTAGTTATTTTAAATCGCACGATTTCAATATAAACATAGGTAGAAACAGACATGCTAATTTTCAGGCAAGGTTTATTTTTAAATCTACTTATTCTAACACAAATTATGCCTATTGGATGATCAGTGGATTTAGACTGCTTAGGAAGATTCAATTGCCTTTTTTTGATGATTTTTCAAACTCAAGAGTTACCGTAAACAAGGATAGGTGGGTTGATAATTTTGTTTTTGTGAACAATGATTTTCCAGTTAATGCACCAAGTGTAAATGTTGCCACCTTCGATGGTTTAGATGCATTTGGAAATGCTTATTCTAAATTTAATACAAAAGGGGTTTGTGATTTGTTAACCTCAAGGTCTATCAACCTCAAGGGATTAACTGCAGCAGATTCGGTAATACTTAGTTTTTATTATCAATATGAACCACAAGGAACAACGAATCAAATTTATGAAGATGATTCTCTAATTATTGAGCTACGTAATTCGCCAATGGAAAAGGATTCTTTTGCCATTGTTAAAATGATTGCAGCAAAAGACACCTTGCTCAACACCTTTACCTTTTACCAATATATCATCACTGACCCTAAATTTTTTCATGAAGATTTTCAAATAAGGATTAAAAATATAGGCAGCCAAACTGGTAATTTGAGTCAGTGGCATATTGATTACTTGAGGTTTAATAAAGGCAGAAAATTAAATGATGCCATCAAGGATTTGGCATTAACCAATACTCCACCAATTATTTTGGGACCATATACCAGCATGCCTTGGTATCAATACCAGGCAAACAAAGCATCCTACAAAAACATTTCAGCTAGTTTGCGATTGGTAAACCATGATAACCAACCTTATGCTGTAGATTATTTTAGGTCTGTTATAAAGCCTGAAGGAGATACTTTAGATAAGTTTAATAATATTTTACCCACCATAAAAGCCAAAAGCGATTCTACTATTTTAATTGATAAACCATTTGATTTTGCTAGCACAGCAAGTGGTGATAGTCTTGTATTTAATACGAGGTATAGAATTAAAATTAGTGGTAACCAAAACGACAATGTTACCGGAAATGA
>CAMCJW010000210.1 GCA_945875195.1 Chitinophaga pinensis
TTATGTGCCGGGCGCAAAAGCTAGAAAAGTTTCTATTTATATGGAAGGTTTAATTGCTGCTATGGTTGCTGATACCATGATCATTGAACATTCCGCAGGCAGCGCTAGATTAGATGATGTGTTGCGAAGGCTTTACCAAGAAACGTATAAAAAGGGAAAGGGCTATTCCAAACAATTATACCAAGAACTTTTACAAGAGGTTTCTGGATTAAGCTTTGAAAAATATTTTTTCGATTTAATTGATGGCAAAGGAAAGTGGGATGAATATGTGCAGAAAATGCTCAAGACCATTGGTTTAGAGTTGGTTGTGTCGAATGATGCAGCTGGCTTGTCTGTTTGTAAAATTCAGAAATGTTCAAATCCAACTCCAAATCAAATTGTGTGTTTTGAAATGTGGGTTAAAAATTGTTAATTTACTAAAGTTATTTACTCAAAAAACTGATTCCAACAATGCAAAAAACTCACTTAGATTGCATAAATTGTGATGCAAAAGCAATTTCTTTCCTGTCATACTGTAATGAAAAAGAAATTGAAATGGTTGCTGCAGCCAAGTCTTGCAGTCATTATAAAAAAGGGCAATCTATTTTTTATGAAGACAATTTACCAATGGGTATTTATTGCATAAGCCACGGTTCCATTAAACTAACAAGGTCAAACAAAGATGGCAAAGAGCAAATTATTCGCTTTGCAAAAGAAGGTGAATTTTTGGGCTATAGGGCAGTTATTGCCGAAGAACCTTTAGTAGCTACCGCAACATGCATTGAAGATACCATTTGTTGCTTTATCCCTAAAGCTGTTTTTTTAGATTTAATCGAGCAAAATTCACAAATAAATAAATTCATGTTAAAATCTCTTTGTCATGATATAGGCATTGCAGATGAAAAGATTCAAAGCTTGGCTCAAAAAAGTGTGAGAGAGCGATTGGCAGAGACATTGTTGTTTCTGCAAAAAACATTTAAGGAAAATAATGATGCAGACGATAACCTTATCTCTGTTTCTTTGCCTAGGGAAGATATAGCAAACATTGTAGGTACTGCAACAGAAACGGTAATTCGTTTGCTTTCTGAGTTTAAGGCAGATAAATTAATTGATATGGAAGGTAAAAAAATCCGCATCATGAATAAAATGGCTCTCGAAAAAATTTCTCATACCTCTGTTTAAATTTCGGTTTGAACCCAAAAATAGGAATCGTTCTTTCGGGAGGTGGCGTGCGAGGATTCGCTCATGTTGGCGCACTTAAAGCCCTCGAAGAATTTAATATTTATCCTAGTATCATTTCTGGTGTAAGCGCAGGAGCAATCACCGGAGCTTTATATGCAGATGGTCATAAGCCAGATGAAATTATGGATATTTTTCTTCGCCTAGATTTATACAAACTTTTGAATTTTAGGGGATTTAATTTGGGTTTATTGAAACCAGATGGCTTAAGAAAAATATTGCTAAAATCATTGCGAGCTACAACTTTTAGTGAGTTAAAGATTCCCTTGACTGTTGCTTGCACAAATATAGATTTAGCCGAAACGGTTTATTTTAATGAGGGCAATTTAATTGATCCTTTAATTGCTACAGTGGCATTTCCATTTTTAATTAAACCTCAATTAATTGATGGGCATCATTTTGTAGATGGCGGATTAATGAATAATTTTCCAGTACAACCTTTGCTACATAAATGTGACCAAATTATTGGGGTACATGTAAATCCGGTTCATCCAGAACTAACTTCAAAAGGCACAAGGAATTATTTCGACCGAATTTTACATCTTGGTTTAAGAGCTAATATTTTGAACAACATTGCTTTTTGCAATATGTATATAGAGCCTAATGAGCTTGCTAATTATCATCTATTGAAATTATCTGCATCAAAAGAAATTTTTGAGAAGGGCTATCAATATACTTTACATTTATTGCAAAATCACCCAGATTTGTCGCCCTACCAAGCCTCCTAAAGCATGCTACTCTTTTGTTTTTATGACAATAATCATGGTCGATTTTGAGTTTTGTCATATTTCTTAAAAGCGTTGGCAGTTATTTTTGACCCAAGAAAAAATAGTATCGTGGTAAGAAATATGCTAATGTTAATGGATGGTACAGCCGATGCTGAACGTTTATTAGATTGTTCAATGAAGATTTTTCATTCTAGGAATGATCATTTTAGTGGCGCTTTTGTGGAGGGTATTAGTACGGGTAATTTAAACGACCTCTTTGAAGGAAATGGCAATTTAAGCTCACAATATACGCGCAGTGAAATTATAGAAAAAATTCTACATACTAACCTAGAAAATAGCAATGAGTTTATTGCTCGTTTTGTAAATAAATGTGAAGAGTTAAATATTAAAACTAAGGTATTTGTTGGGGAGGAAGAAAATGCTGAAGACCTCATGAATGAAAGCATGTTCAACGATTTATTCTTAATTGGAAAAGAAATATTTCGCAAGAAAAATGTCAATAAAAATTCCTTCGATATTATTGAATCTTTGTTGCATAGCACAAAATGTCCAATCTTGCTGTTGTCTTGCGAACAGCTATCATTTAAAAATATAGTGCTCATTTATGATGGCAGCAAAAAATCATTCGATGCCATTAAATTATTTACTTACCTGATGGGTGAACAATTTGAAAGCAATAGTATTTTCATCAATGTGGTAGTTACAGAAAATAGCAGCCAAAATGAAAAGGGAGTAATTGATTATCTTAAAAACTACAAATTACATTTTTCAATCAACAGAGTTTACCCTGATAATTATTACAATGAATTACTTAATTTACTTACTGGGTTAAATTCGTTTTTATTGGTAACAGGAGTAAATAGAAATGATATTTTGGAAGACATGATATTTAATAAGGAGCATTCATTCTTTATGCACCCTGAAAGATCTGTATTTTTAGGATAGTATGGTAAAGGTACAAATATCCTCAAAAACTAAGTGTTACCATTGTGGCGACACCATTATTGCGCAAGCGATTTTTTTCGAAAAAAAAGATTTTTGCTGCGTTGGCTGCAAAGGAGTTTATGAGTTACTCTCCAATAATAACCTCTGTGATTATTATCAGCTAGCCGAAACTCCAGGGCTTAATTTGAAAAACCCGGTTTCTAAAGTTAAATTTAATTATCTAGATGATGAGCAAATTCAAAAACAGCTGCTTCAATTCAAAGATGAAAAGATTTCCAGAATTACATTTCATCTGCCAACTATGCATTGTAGCAGTTGCATTTGGTTATTGGAAAGCTTGTACAAATTGGAAAAGGGTGTTAAATATTCTCGTGTAGATTTCTTAAAAAAACAAGTTAGCATCACCTTTGATCACCATGTTTGTAGTTTACGTAACTTGGTTGAAATATTGAGTTCGTTAGGGTATGAACCTAGCTTAAATTTAAATGATTTAGAAGGTAGAAAAAAGGAGCAAAACAATAGAAAATTATATTATCAAATTGGGGTTGCAGGATTTTGTTTTGGTAACATCATGCTTATTAGTTTTCCTGAATATTTTGGATTAGATAGCATTTCAACCCATACTTTTTCTCGTTTATTTGGCTATTTAAACATGGCTTTGGCAATGCCAGTATTTTTATATTCAGCTCAAGATTATTTTAAATCTGCCTACAAGAATATTCGCAAAGGAATAGTGAATATCGACTTCCCTTTGGCACTGGGAATTTTGGTTATGTTTTTACGCAGTTCTTATGAGGTTATATCCCATTCTGGCATCGGTTTCTTTGATACATTGGCTGGTTTGGTGTTTTTTTTGTTATTGGGTAAATGGGTTCAGCAAAGAACCTTTGATACCCTTTCTTTTGAACGTGATTATAAATCATATTTTCCAGTTGCCGTTTCGGTATTGAGAAATGAATTAGAAACTACTTTGCCTGTTACTCATTTGAAAATAGGAGATAGGATGCTCATTCATAACAATGAGATTATCCCTGCTGATGCCATCCTGTTAAGAGGGGTTGCTAAAATAGATTTTAGTTTTGTTACAGGTGAAAATGATCCTATTGAAAAGGAATTAGGTGAAATAATTTATGCGGGTGGCAGACAAATGGGTGGCACAATTGAGTTAGATGTTTGCAAATCTGTTTCACAAAGTTACTTGACACAGCTATGGAACAGTGAACATTTTGCAAAGTCTGAAGTAAGTACTATGCAAAGTTTTCAATCAATAGTAAGTAAATATTTTACTTTTTCTTTATTATTTATTGCATTTGGTTCAGCCATTTTTTGGTTGATTTTTGACCCCACAAGAAGTTTAAATGCCTTTACTGCTGTATTAATTATTGCCTGTCCTTGTGCATTGGCTCTGTCATCTCCATTTGCATTGGGCAATAGTCTTCGCATGTTGGGAAGAAGCAAGTTTTATTTAAAATCGCCAGCGGTAATTGAACGCATGGCTAAAATAGATCACTTGGTATTTGATAAAACAGGAACCATCACGCAGCCTGCCGAATCTGAAATTTCCTATGAAGGCAGGCCTCTTTCAAATTACGAAAAGATACTAATCAAGTCGGTTTGTGAAAATTCTGTTCATCCACTGAGTCAGAGAATTCTTGGTTTTTTAGCCTTAGCAGTTTCTGAAAAATTACCTATTCAGTTTTATTCAGAATTGGCAGGCAAGGGAATCAGTGCCCAAGTAGATGAGGTTCAAATAAAGCTTGGGTCAGCCAGTTATATCAATGCTATTATGGATGATCGCCAAGTATTAAACACCAGTGTTTATGTTTCAATAGGGAAAGAAATACCCGGATGTTTTACTGTTAAGCATGCTTATAGGAATGGCTTAAAAAATGTTATTACAAGCTTATCTCAAAAGTGCTCGTTGAGCTTGTTAAGTGGCGATAATGATTCGGAACGAACCAATTTGGAAAGCATATTTTCAGCTGATGTACAAATGTTGTTTAATATGAGTCCTTCCGAAAAAATGTTGTATATACATCAGTTGAAGGAAGGCGGCGCCAGGGTTGGGATGATTGGAGATGGATTAAATGATGCTGGTGCATTAAAGGTGGCTGATATTGGAATTTCTGTAACAGAAAATACTGCCCATTTTTCGCCAAGTAGCGATGTGATTATGGATGCCAGCGTTTTTGATAAACTGAACCAATTTTTTAGTTATGCTAAAGATACCATGAAAGTTATTCATTTTAGTTTTGTTATTTCATTATTATATAATGTGGTTGGATTAAGCTTCGCGGTTCAGGGTCTTTTGTCGCCAATTATAGCCGCAATACTAATGCCTATAAGTAGCATAAGTGTGATAATTTTTACAACCAGTGCAACTTATTTATACGCTAAAAAGAATCGCTTGTTTTAAATAATAAATACAAAAATGAATATAATTTTTTTGCTCATAGGTGTAAGT
>CAMCJW010000211.1 GCA_945875195.1 Chitinophaga pinensis
ATAAATTAGATTACCATCCACTCTAAACGTATCTTGCTTTTCGTTAAATCCTTTGATTACACGCTGGTAAACCGGTGCAGTATAGGTTGTAAACTTTCCTATATAACCATAATCAAAAAAATCTCTTTGAAAATCAGCATCCATAGCTTCGCCAAAGCCTCTCTCGTAAGATAACCTTACACTATAATAGGCATTGCTAATATTAGATTGCTTCTTAGGTGCGTTGGCGTCCTCGTCTTTTTTCTCGGTTTTAAATGTTTGGGTAAACTGAACATAGGTTCTTGCAGTATATCCTCTTGAAAAACCGTTTTTCTCAGGCCCAAGCAATGAATGAAAAGTATTATTTCCCCTTCCCTGGTTGTAATTACCATAATATCCCATGCGCACATTGATATTGTTGGTTGGTTGAAAATTGAAGTTACCATTGATATCCACATTGGTACTAAATACATTCTGGCGAACATTGATTTTTTGAAGGTCGTTGGCAGTAAGGTATTCAGCTGCAGGAAACAATGTTCCCAATGCGCCAGGCACCAAAGGCTTTTCCTTAACTTCCTTTAATTTATCATCCTTAACTTTGTATAAATCTATTACTGAAATACTTTTTCCATAGGTGAGTGAGCCAGACAATAGAAAACCTAATAATACTTTTTCTTCGTTACCTCTACCTTTATTAATGGTTTTAATAGGACCAGAAATATATCCTTGAAATTGGTTGTATTGGCTATTGTCTAGGGTTCCGGTGAAAGGAGTAGCAGTAGTATATTCAAACCCTCTAGAAAAGTTTTTAGTAGGTGCTTTGGTAGTAATACTAATGGCACCACCCACAAAGTCGCCATATTGGGCTGGGGTACCACCCGTAATTACTTGAATTTGATCAATGGCATTGGCTGGAATATTGGTAGCACCTGCTTGTACGCGAACCCCATCAATATAGTAAGCAGTACCATCGGCGCGCGCACCTCTAAAGTTTGGTGTACCACCATTTCTTCCTTCTACCCCTAAAGATAAACCAGCAATGTTGTTTACATTTCTAGTTCCTAAAGCCAAAATTTCTTTGTTGGTAACAACGTTTCCTTTAACCCCACCCGGATCAACCAATTGTTTTTTGAAGGTAACCACATATTCCTTTAATGTAGTACCATCAGTTGAGGGTTCCATGCTAAAGTTTACAAAACGATCTTCCTCTGGCGCAACATTAATTCCTTTAATAACAGAATTGCCATAACCAACAAATGATGCATATAAGTCGTACTCTCCTGGCTGGAGTGTTTTAATAACATACCCGCCTTCATCATCGGTAAGCGCAGTTGCCTTGGTAACACCATTTAACTTAATGGTGATGCTCACAAAATCCATGGTTTTTTTCGTTTTGGCATCTTTAACTGTACCACGAATGGTACCCATGCCCGATTGGGCTTGTAGCACAAATTGAAAGCCAAAAAGAACAGCTAGTAGTATGTATATTTTCTTCATTAACGCAGAATTAACAATTTTATAACAATATTTAAGAGCTGTAAATAAAGTAAGTAAATTTGAAATTAACAATATGTATTTACCAAATAACCTCATTTATTCACCTTTTTCAATAAAAGTCAGCACTTTATCTAACAAAATTCTAGAAATTTTAAAATAACTTTCTTTTGTCCATCCACCAATATGAGGGGTTAAAAGCACATTTTCGCCGCTCACCAAATAGGCAAACACCTCTTTTTCCTCCTCATTTAGGCTTTCTAAATCCTCATTTTCTAAAACATCCAAGGCACATCCAAGCACTTTTTTATTTTGCAAGCCTGCCATTAAATGAATTGTTTTAACCACCTTTCCTCTGCTTAAATTTAGCAAGTAAAATGGCTTCTCAAAACGCGCAATTTTGGTTTGATCCAAATAGTAAATGGTTTCATTGGTAAGAGGAACATGAAACGACAAAATATCTGCCTCTTCATATATTTCTTCCCAGGTACTTTCCTTTACAAAATCATTTCCAAAATTCTTCAAATAAGGATCATGTGCCAAAACTTTTACACCTAGTCCTGAGAGTTTTTTAGCAAAAGCACTTCCGGTATTTCCATAACCAATAATGGCCACAGTTTTACCCGCAAGCTCAGTGCCTCTATTCTCTTCTCTTAACCAAACTTTATCTTTAACCTGGTTGTTTGCCCTGCCTAGAAAATTAAGCATCATTAGCAATAATCCTAGAGCATGCTCCCCCACTGCATCTGCATTGGCCTCACCTGCATTGATGCATTTTATCCCCTTTGTGTGAGCATAGTCTAAATCAATATTGTCTAAACCAGCTCCAGCTCTAGCAATTAATTTTAGGTTCGAGCCAACATTTATTAATGCAGCGTCTACTTGAGTTTTGGTTCTTATAACAAGAATATCCTGTTCTGGTAAATGCGCTAATATATCGGCCCTAGTTGCGTTTGGTAAATAAAGAACATGGTGTCCAACTTCACTCAACTTTTGTGGCAACAATTCATGAACATCGTCTACAATAAAGATATTCAAGCCCCTAACTGCGCTGCTTAAGTTGTTATTCATTTTAATAGTAATATTTTTTTTACAAAAGGTTGCACCACCTTATAAAGTTGTATATAACATTCTCCCCACCGAGAAATAAATAACTATTCCAAGAAGGTCGTTGCTGGTTGTAATAAACGGACCAGTGGCAATAGCAGGGTCTATTTTTATTTGGTTCAAAAACATAGGAATAAAAGTACCAAATATAGATGCAAAAATAATAACCGTTATCAACGCAATACTAACTGTAATTGCCAATTCACACGAATGGTACAAGGCCAAATTATAAGCTAAAATCAAGCTAGAGCAAATAATTCCATTGATCAATGCTACCCGTATTTCTTTCAAAATTTTCTGTCCAATATTTTTGGTACCCAAAGTATCATTGGCCAAACCTTGCACCACTATCGCCGAAGATTGTACCCCAACATTACCGCCCATTGCCGCTATCAAAGGAATAAAGAAAGCCATCTCCGGATGTATCATGATTTGATTTTCATATACACCTAAAATTCTTGAGCTGGCAATTCCTCCCAATAAGCCAATCAACAACCAAGGCAAACGCGCTCTTGATAATACCCAAACTTTATCCGTAGCATCTACATCCGCGGTAATACCACTCATTAATTGGTAATCTTCGTCGGCCTCCTCTTTAATTAAATCTACTACATCATCTACGGTAATTCTTCCAACCAAACGCCCCAATGGATCTACCACCGGTAGCACCACCAAATCATACTTTTTAGTGGTATTGGCCACCTCAATTATTTTGGTAGAGGTAGATACAGAAATAACTGTTTTATTATAAACATCTGCCAATTGTGCTTTTGGTTCAGCCAGAATTAAATTTTTTAAAGTTATGATCCCAACCAAACGCTCCATGTCATCTATAACATAAACCACATAAATGCTATCAACATTCTCCGCTTGCGTTCTAATTTCTTCAATGCACTGTTTAACCGTCCAATTTAAATTGGCCTTCACCAATTCCACAGCCATTAAGCTACCTGCTGTTTCTTCTTCATAGCTAATTAGGTTCAACAAGCTACTGGCATATTCAATGTCTTGTAACTGCCCAATTACTTCTTCCTTAACCGAATTGGGAAAATGATTCAGCACATAAGCGGCATCATCACTGTCCATGTTTTCTAAAAACTCATTGGCAATTTCGAACGGACTATAAGTTGATAAAAATGATTCACGCGTTTGCTCATCCATTTCAACCAAAACCTTTACCACAGCAATTTTATCCAACGCGTTCATCACAATCCTTGCCTCGTCATTCTCTAAACGATCAATAACCATGGCAATATCTTGTGGATACATATTCAATAACTGCTCGCGCAGTATTTCCGTTTCATTCTGGCTGAACCAATTTCGAAACTGTTTTATTAAGGCATTGTCGACTTGTAGCTTTTCCATTATTTTTTACTAGCTATTAAATTAGTGAGTTCAATAAATTTGGCTATACTTAATTCTTCCGCACGTTTGCTGGCAAATTCGCCTAACTCCTCATCATTCAAACCAAAAGTTGATAGGGCATTGCGCAGTTTCTTTCTTCTTTGGTTGAATGCTGTTTTCACAACCGTTCTCAACATTTTTTCATCACAACCTAATTCACCCTCTTTTCTGGTTAACCTAATTACCCCCGACTTCACTTTTGGAGGAGGGGTAAATACATGTTCATGCACGGTAAATAAATATTCAACATGATAAAATGCTTGGGTTATAACCGACATAATTCCATAATCCTTGCCACCATGTGTAGCGCCAATTCTTTCGGCTACTTCCTTTTGAAACATGCCCACCATAAAAGGTATCACACTCCGGTGTTCCAAAATATGAAATACAATTTGAGAAGAAATATTATAGGGAAAATTACCAATAATGGCTATAGATTCTGGGTACCTTTGGGTAAAATCAATGGCCAAAAAGTCTTCATTCAACAAGCGCTGACTCAAATGCGGATAGGTAGCCATCAAATAAGTAACCGATTCGGAATCTACCTCCGTGGCCCAAGTTACCAGACCCTTTTCTGCCAATAAAAATTGGGTAAGCACACCCATACCCGGCCCTACTTCCAATACTTGTCCGCTAGGATACACATCTACCAATGCCTGCACAATATTGCCAGCTATGTTTTGGTCGTTTAAAAAATGTTGTCCTAGGTGCTTCTTGGCCCTTACGGTTTGTGTCATACTTGCAAATAGAATGTATTTGGTGGAGAAATGAAAAAAAACAATCCTGAGATTTTCTTTTTTATCAAATAACAGGCCTTATTTTGGCAACATCAAATATAGCGAATAGGAAATAATTATTAAAAACTACCTCATTATTCGCCTTTCTCATCATTTTTTAATTCTGAATTCATTCCAAACTATCGGAATAAGAATTCAGAATTAATACCTTAATATTGCCAACGAAAATTTATACAACCCTAAATTCATTAGCAATTTACAAACATGAGCATTCAGATAATTTCGCAAGGCAAGGCTAGCAAAGACCAATCGCAACTTTTTTTAATTGGTAAAAAAGATAAACTAGTCAGTTTTGGCTTTTCAAAAGAAGAACAAACATATATTCAGAAAAAGCAAAAAGCAGGCGATGCTTATGTTTTATTAAATAGGTTCAGCCAGTTGGTTTTTGTGCAATTTACCGAAGATTGGGAAAAGAAAAATACCGCAGAACAATTAGAAAATTACCGCAATTTGGGCAATAAAATTTGTTCGGCTTTGAATGCCCATCAATACCAAGATGTATTTTTAGATGCCACTCAAAATACTACTGAAGTGCTCGCGGTTGCTGAAGGGTTAGCTT
>CAMCJW010000212.1 GCA_945875195.1 Chitinophaga pinensis
GGAAAACCTGTTAAAATATACGATACCCTAGAATTTAACACTGCCGTCTCTGAAATAGAAATAGTTGACAAGAAAACTGGCTATTGGACAGGCATACTCAAATATTCTCCAACCACAGGTTTTGTGATGGAAGTTTTACTTGATAATAGAAAATTGAAGTACAAGATTCCAAATTGTAATTAAGGGAAAGCTTTTATCAGTTGGTCTCTAGTCTTTGCTCTTTGGTGATTCTGTAACTACGGATAAATCCATTGGATGGGCAATCTTTTCCGGTAATAACGCAAAATCAATTACCTCATGCATTTCTTTTACGTAGGTAAAAGTTAAATCTGTTAGGTAATTTTCTTTGATTTCTGAGATATCTTTTCTATTGGCTTCGCACAAAAGTATATCGGTAATACCTGCACGCTTGGCTGCTAGTATTTTTTCTTTTACTCCTCCAATTGGCAATACTTTTCCGCGTAATGTTATTTCACCTGTCATGGCCAAATGCGGACGAATCTTACGTTGCGTATAAACAGAAGCCAAAGAAGTTAACATAGTTATACCAGCAGAAGGCCCATCTTTTGGAACGGCACCTGCGGGCACATGTATGTGTAAATCATATTGGTCAAATACTCTTGGATCAATATTTAATTTTTCGCAATTTGCTTTTAAATAACTCAAGGCAGTGATGGCAGATTCTTTCATTACCTCACCAAGATGACCAGTTAATGTAAGCTTACCTTTGCCTTTGTGTAAGATACTTTCTACAAACAATATTTCTCCACCAACGCTTGTCCAAGCCAGGCCCGTAACAACTCCAGCCACATCATTTCCTTGGTATATTTCCTTTTCGCCTCTATCTGCACCAAGAATTTTGAGTACCATTTCAAAATCAATTTTCTTGCTGTATTTATTGCTCATTACCTTCTCGCGCGCAACATGTCGGCAAACGGAAGCAATTTGTTTTTCTAAACCACGCACACCACTTTCGCGGGTATAGCCTTCAATAATTTTCTTTAAAATTTCTTCGCTCAATTCAAAATCGTTCTTACCTAAACCATGGTTTTCTTTTTGTTTAGGGATCAAATATTTTTTGGCTATTTGAACCTTTTCTTCCATGGTATAACCATTGATTTCAATGATTTCCATTCTATCTAATAATGCAGGCTGAATGGTATCCAATGAATTGGCAGTAGCAATAAACATTACATGCGAAAGGTCGTATTCAATCTCCACAAAATTATCGTAGAAAGTACCATTTTGCTCTGGATCTAAAACCTCTAGCAACGCGCTACTAGGATCGCCCCTAAAGCTATTTCCCAATTTATCTACCTCATCTAAAACAAAAACCGGGTTATTGGTTTTCATCTTTTTAAGGTTCTGTATGATCCTACCTGGCATGGCGCCAATATAAGTTCTTCTGTGCCCACGTATTTCGCTTTCATCGCTCAAGCCACCTAATGCAACACGAGCATATTTTCTACCTACTGCTTTGGCAATAGATTTACCCAATGATGTTTTACCAACACCTGGCGGTCCGTATAAGCAAAGAATTGGGCTCTTCATGTTGTTCTTTAATTTAAGAACAGCCAAATATTCTAAGATACGCTGTTTAACTTTTTCTAAGCCAAAATGGTCTTCATTCAATATTTTTTCGGCTCGTCGTAAATCAAAATTATCTTTACTGTATTCGCCCCAAGGCAAGTCTAGTAATAGTTGTAAATAATTTAATTGTATGCCATAATCTGGCGCCATGGGGTTGGTTCGTCTTAAACGATCAAGCTCTTTGTTAAAGGCTTGTGCAACTTTTTCATCCCACTTTTTACCTTTAGCTAAAAGTAACAAATTCTCAATATCTCTTTCAGGCGAATCGCCACCCAACTCTTCTTGAATGGCTTTTATTTGTTGTTGAAGGAAAAAATCTCTTTGTTGTTTGTCTAAATCGCCACGAACTTTACTTTCAATTTGGGCTTTGATTTCTGCAAATTGGTAATCTTTTTTGAGTGCTTCTAAAACTTTGTGCGCACGAGTTTTATATGGAATTTCCTCTAAAATAGCTTGTTTAACTGCTGTTTCTGAACTCAAATTAGAAGCCACAAAATTAACCAAGAATGTTGGGCTCTTTATTTTACTTACCGCAGATGCTGCCTCGCTGGGCATGTGCGGCGACATGTTGATGATTCTTTGGGAGAATTCTTTGATAGATTCTGCCATTGCTTTGGATTCTTCGTCCTCCACAAAAATAGGTTCATCTAATGGGCTAATTTTTGCTTTTAAATAAGGGTCGGTTTGAACCAACTCATTTATTTTAAATCTTCTTTTACCTTGTATAACAGCCATGGTGCTACCATCGGGCATTTTTATCATGCGCAAGATGGATGCAACCGTTCCTATTTCATATAAATCTTCGAGCGCAGGCTCTTCAATTTCTGATGAACGCTGAGCCACAACACCCACAAGTTTTAATTGCGTTTTGTATGCTTCCTTTAATAATTGAATGGATTTATCGCGGGCTACAGTAATAGGCATCACCACCCCTGGAAACAAAATGGTGTTCCTGAGCGGTAAAATTGGCAGACTTTCGGGAAGCGCCTCTTTGTTCATTTGGTCTTCCTCTTCCTGACTTAACAAAGAAATGAAATCAGAATTCTCTCCTTCGTCGTTTATTATATTACTCAAAATCAACCTATCGTGCATAATTATTCGTTTCTATTGCAATAAGATATTTATTGCGGCCTATTATATAAACAATACCCGTGCCAACTAAAACTCAAATTGGCTAAAATACCTATCCACCAAAATAGAGGCAGCCACAGCAGCATTTAAGCTTTCGGCCTCTCCCCGCCTCTCAATGCTAATGGTATCGCTTAAGAGGGCTTTTAAATCAGGACTTATGCCCGATCCTTCATTCCCAATTAGGAGGATTAAATCTTTAGGAAAATTAAATTTTCTGGCCGGTTTGCCCTCCATGCTACCTGCAATGATTGGCAAATTTGATTGAACAAACCAATCTGCCAAATCGCCATATACAATATTTACTCTGCCAATAGAACCCATGGTTGATTGTACTACCTTGTTATTGAAACAATCTACTGTATTATTGGAGCATAAAATTTGTTTTACCCCATACCAATCTGCCAATCTAATGAGGGTTCCTAAGTTCCCGGGGTCTTGAATGTTATCAAGTGCCAAAACCAAACCAGTAAGCGTTTTTGGTTCAAACCGAAATTCTGGAAAACTAAAAACTGCTATTACCTCCCTAGTGCTTTTTAGAGAGCTCATTTGTTCTAGCTCTTTATTTGAAATTGAAATAATTGGTAAATCTTTAATGGCGTTGGGTTTTTGCTGGCTGATCCAACTTTGAAGCGCGTAAATTTGTGTTACTTTTAATTTGGATGCTAACAAATCCGCCACTGATTTGCTACCTTCGGCAACAAATAGTTTTTTTGTATATCTAAAATCTTTATCCCCAAGTGATTTAACCAGTTTGATATCTGCTTTGTTTAACATACGTGCCTCATTAGTTTTGCTCATCCTACTTGGAATGTTGCAGGCATGCAATTTACCAAAACTTGCCAAAAAAGAAGGCCCCTTTTTATATAAAAATAAAATTGAGATTATTGAAAAACAGGAAGCGAGGGTATTTGGAGGCAATTTAGATGGCTACATCAAGCAAAGACCCAATAAAAGTTTTCTTGGAATCATTAGGCATACACTTAGGTTTTACAAAATGGGGTCAAAACACCCCAATACTTTGCTGGGTAGGTTTTACCAAACAAAATTAGGCGATGCACCTGTAATATTAGATACCAGTTTAATTGAATCTACCATCAAAGGTATGCGTGGTTTTTTAAAAACAGAAGGCTATTATTACCCAGAAATAAATTATGCAGTAACAGGTAAAATTCATAAAAAAGTTGTCACCTATAAAATTAGCACAGGCAAAGCTTATCACATTTATAGAATTGAAGAACACATTGCTGATAAGATTTTAGACTCTATATTCGGTTCTCAAAAAGATTTAAGTTATGTGCGGTTAGGGAACAGGATTAGTTTTGAGAATTTACTGAAAGAAAAAGTAAGGATCAACGACCAATATAGAAACAATGGTTATTACTCATTTAACAAGGAATTTGTAAAATTTGACTTTGATACCAACGTGGGTGATTTTAGGTCGGTTATTGGCATACAAATTAGCAATCCAGAAAATTTTCAACGTTTTAAAACTTACAAAATAAATTCAATTAACATAGAAATAGAACCCGATAAAATTGACTCTAACCAGTTTGGGCGAGATAGCATTCATTTAACAAATTTTATTTACAAGCCAAATTCTTTTCCGCTGAACCCAGAGGTTTTGAATAGAGCCTTAATTATTGGTCCCAACAAATTGTTTAGTAATGAAAATGTAAATAGCACTTTTGGCCGACTGAACGAATTACAGTTGTTTAAATCGGTGAACATGACCGCAATTCCATCCAATGAAAATACGGATACGCCAAGTGTGAATTACCAAATAAAATTACAACCCAGTAAAAAATACGATTTTACATTTGAGCCCCAGGTGATTACTTCAGATCAATCCAATTTAGTTTCTACAACCAACGGCAGGAATTATGGTTTTGCATCTCAGATTACCCTAGCCAATAAAAACATATTTCACAATGCCGAAATTCTGCAATTGAGTTACCGCATATCTGTGGAGGCCCAAAGAGGAGCAACCATTCCTAAAAGACCTTTCTTTAATAGCTTTGAATCCAATTTAACGGCCAACCTTATTTTTCCAAAATTATTGTTCCTATCTAAAATTGATAAAAGTTGGACCAGTTCAACCAATAGAAGTTTAATAACTGCGGCGGTAATATGGGAGAAAAACATTGACTGGATTAGGAATGTGTATGCGGTTGGTTTTACTTGGCAAAAAAACAGAAAATTGTTTAATCAATATTTAGTACCCTGTGAGATCAGTTATATTCGAACCAATTTTAACAGCGCAGAATTGGAACTACAGAGTGCCAACGACCCTTATCTACAAAGTGTATTTAGTAATAACTTGATTACTGCTTCACGTTATGGGTTTATTTATAATAACCAAAGTGATATTAGAAAAAAACATTACACATTTGTTAAATGGGATGTGTTAGAATTGGCCGGAACTTTTGTGAATTTAGCTTATAAACTATTTAATATTGCACCATCGGATAGTGGCTATAATACTTTTTTAGGTGTGCAATACTTTCAATACGCTAAAACCTTTGCAGATTTGAGGTATAACAGGTATTTAGATGACAACAATAGGCTTGCCTCCAGGCTGGCCATTGGTGTT
>CAMCJW010000213.1 GCA_945875195.1 Chitinophaga pinensis
AGCTAAACAGTCTCTGGTGCCTTCTCCAAACTCCATTCCACCGCCAGGGAACTTGGTAAAATGTAAATGAGGCATTTTTTCATGAACCAACAAAACCTCTTGATTTGAATTGATCCAAATTCCGTAAACTCTGATGGTAAACCTACTAATCTGCATTTTTTAAAGAGGCCAATTTTAAACCAAGGTTTACAGAAAAGATTAACGGATTAGCAGCATTGGCAATACTTGTTATTGAAAATGGATAATACCCTATAATTGGTTGTATAAAATACGTTTTGTTTTTGTTTACCCTGTTTTCAATGAGCATACCTATTTGCAAGTTCATGGCAAGCAACCTAGCAGAAAAGCCTGTTGAATCAAATTTAAATTGATCTTCTCCATCAATTGAAAATCCGGGATTGCAATTGGCTATTAATTGATGATTGACCATTATTTGGGGTGTTAAGCCAGCGGTAAAATGGTAAATCCATTTAAAATCGTTCGACCTTCCTAAAAAAGTATTGACCATAATGGGCACTTGAATATAATTAAATCGGTAATTGTAAGTAATTACCTTTTCAGAATTAGATAAATCTTCAATCCTACCTGTACCCATACCTGGATAGGTATAATTTTTGAAATTCAAATTGCTTTGTTCCCTTGCAAATCCAACTTGTTCGTAGCCTAATCCTACCTGTAAATCGTATTTTTTACCTAAAGAATAATTAAACCAAATATGCGCACCTTTATTAAAATGACCAGTCTTTGAGCTATTTATTGTATCGGTATAATTAAGGTAGGATTCATTATTAGTAATAGCAGAACCATAGCCTAGGTTAACACTCAATCCATAAGAAAAATCTGTTTTACTTTGCGCAAAAAGCGTGTTCGGTAATGTAAAACATATTGCCAGGAGAATGCAGCTTATACTAATTTGCTTCAAATTCCAGTTCGTCGTTGTTGTCATTTTTCTTCTCTAATTTTTTAAATGAAGTATCTTTTTTAATTCCAAACTCCTGTTTTAAAATTTCTTTGATGGCTTCTTTTTCTTGCTTAACATCTTGTTTTAATTGGGCTTTAGCTCCTTTTCTATCAAATTCATAAGTAAGCTTATCAATGGGACCTTTTATTCGTAGATACATATTGATTCCTTTGGTCTTTTCATCTTCCTCTTCAAATTCGTTGCTTTGAGGTTTGCGTTTTTTCTTGAGCAATTCGGAAAGCGACAGTTTCACATTGTAATCCAAAACATTTTCAAAAGTGTGCGAACCTGTTAGGTTAAGGTTTAATGCATTGTTATGAATATCCATGGTTGGGATATTTAATACATTATTTTGAATAGTTAAGGTATTTTTTAACTCAGAGAATTTCAAGTTTTTCAATTCATTAACATCCACAAACTTTGAAAGTGCATTTAGGGGCTCGTAATTAATTAACTCACCATTCTTAATGTTCATTTCTGTTACCACTAATATTTTATCAGTCACCAAGTTATTTTTTGCATCCCAAACCAAACGCATTTCATTGGTGGCATTTAGGGTACCAAACAAATTTTTATCATTGAATTCCTTTTGTCCAAAACCATTGAAATCTTTCATCAATTGGTTTATATTAATCCCTTTTAGTGTGTTTGTACTTTTTAATACCGTTTGATTTTTGTCTATTACAAGCTCGCCATTTCCATTAAAACTACCACCAGCAGAGGTTAAAGATGTATTAGCAAAAATGATGTAGCCCGGACTCAATTTTAAATCCGATTTAAAATTAGTAGCATGCAATAAATCGAACACAAATTTATTGGCGTTTACCGTTACATTTAACTGATACTGCATGGGCTTCTCTCCCGCTTCTAATGGATCTGAGGAATCATAAATAAAAATATCTTTTGTATCCAATGATTGCGATTGCAAATTTAGGTCCCCTATCAAAGGCGCGTTGGCCTGAACCAAAAAATCCATGAAGCCTTGAAATTGTCCATTCAATAAAATATCCGATTTATTGATAATAAACTTTGAAGATTTTAATAACAAGGTATTGTTACTTAATTCGGCATCCAAACTGGCATTATCTATGGAAGCAGTAAGGTAATTTAAGCTTAGTTTATTCATTTTTAAAACAAATAAACCCTTATTTAAAGGACTGCTCCAATCCCATGTATTGCTGTGTTTTTCACCTTTTAAAGTTAGGGTGAAATTTATATTGCCTTCAATTAGCTTTACGTCTTCAAATTTAAAAAAGGTATGAAGGGTCTGTAAATTTGCATTTCCATTGAGGTCGAGATTTAGTTTAGGCGACTCCAAATTATGAAGACTCAACTTACCATTTAGTTTCGACCCAACCAAAGACGCATTAAAGGAGGGGATATCAATTACAGCATCTATTAAATGTCCATATTTTCCATTATCAAAGCTTCCGTTCAAATGAATATTTTCCAATTTCATTTTTGATTCTGGCTCAGTTAAACTTCCATCTTCTATTCCAAATTGCACTTTAATATTGGGCAATTGAACTTCATTTTGAATTCCTTTGATTGAACCATTAAAAAAAACATTCCCATCACTTTTATATGCTAAAATGGCTTCGGGTAAACTAAAAGGCAGAGTAGAAAGTAAATTTTGTATGCTAATTTTATTGGCCTTAAAACTCAAGTTGTAATCGGTTTGCTTTTTATTGTTTTGCACAAAACCGGTAAGATTCAATATCAATTGGTTGATACCAAATTCTCCTTTTACCAATTGGTATTTGTTCTTTTCTTGGTCAATATCAATGGTGGTATTAATTTGAAGGTCTTTATTCTTCATCATAGACAATGTACCCGATTGAAGGCTGTTTGAATGGCCTGTTAATTCAACATCTAAGTTGAATCTGCTATCAGAAAATTTTCCAGAAAAATTGGATTCTTGAATGTAAACATCGGCCTTAAATTGATTCAATTTATTGTCAATAAATAGTTGAATTTGGTTCAGGATAAGCTTATTCAATTCAAAAGTAAATGGCTTTTTATTCTTTTTGTCAGTGGTGGTTTCCTTTAATAGGTCGTAATTATTGTGCCCTTTTTTATCGGTGTATAAATAAATAACTCCGCTATCTAAATCAACCAAGTTAATTTTATACCGCTCATTGATTACATCATTAATATCAAAACCTAAATAAAGTGATTTGGCCTGCAGCACAAATTTGTTAGGCCTCGTTGGGTCAGCAATACTGATGTTGTTAAACGCCAAGCTTACTTTTGGGAAAGTTTTCATCACTGTAACATCAATATTTTCGGCCTTTAACTCAGCCTTCAGCATTAAATTAACTTCTTTTAGTGCGTATGATTTTAATTGATCTATGTTTTGATAAACATAAATAAACAGGCTTCCTGCAAGCGAAAGTAGGATCAAAACGATGATCAATACAATTTTTAGTCCTTTTGGCATATTGGTATAACGTAACAAATTTTAAGGTATTTTACCAATTCAAAAAATTGGTTAATGAACAAAAGGTGGATTGAAAAAAGGATACGTGTATTAAATTATCCATTTAGGAGTGAAAAATTGCCATTTATAGAACAAAACTAAAATATCAAACATCGAATGGTAAATTTGGAAGATAAACATACAATATTTTATGAAAAAAACAGCCTTACTATGCTTTTTAATGAGTTCAATGGTTTTTAATTTTACCATGGCTCAAACCCAATTTCAAAATAGTAGTTTTGAAACATGGTCATTGAAAACAATTGGGAACACAAGCTATAGTGAACCCAATAATTGGTATACCCTAAATCCATTGAAGCAATTTGGGTTTGATGAAAGCACCACTAAAACTTCTGATTCACACTCAGGAACCTCAGCAGCATTTTTAGAAACTGTTGAAAATACCTTTGGGGATTTGCCAGGCTTGATTACCATTAACAACATTCTTGGTGCAACTGGTGAACCAGATTTAGTTAAAAACAAAATTGCTTTTACCGGTAAGCCTACAAGTATTAATTTTTGGGTAAAGAGTTTACCAGAAATAGGTGATAGTTCTGCGGTAAGCATCATATTAACTAAATGGAATGCCACAACCAAAAATTCTGATACCATTGCTTTCGCCCAGTGGTCGAATGGAACAGCCATTGAAACCTATACTCAAATTATTAAACCTTTAACTTATTTAAACAATAACACACCAGATTCTGTATTTTTTATTGCAAGCTCAAGTATTGATGGGTTTACACCTACCGCAGGCAGCCGATTATGGTTAGACGATATTTATTTAAATTATGCACCACTAAGTGTTTCTGAAGTTAATAAAACTGCAAATGTTCAATTATTCCCAAATCCTTGTAATGGTTGGCTAAACATAGTTTCAATCGAAGAAATAGACTTTATTGAAATCTATGATGAGTTGGGAAGATTGGTTATGAATACAAGTTTGAAAAATCAACAAATAGAAATAGCCTCGTTATATCCTGGCGTTTACTTTATTCATGTTGGATCGAGCCAAAATAATTTAGCTGCTTTACCTATAAAGTTTATTAAGGAGTAGCCTTCAATTTTTGGTAACAAACCATTCAAACACACCAGCAAAAACTTGTGTGTCGTCTTGGTTGTGAATGCTGGCCAAAACTGAAAAACTGATTCTTCCTTTTTGGTTCAAACCGATTCTTATTTCTTCTTCTGTGCATTGATGTAAGTGGGCTTTGCCATAAATGGCGCCAAAAGCTTGTTTGCTAAATTTTACCTCCACCTTTCTTACAACAGGTATTATGTTTTCTACATCAGTAAAAGCATTGAGTAAAAACTGAGCGGCAGTGCCTTCTGCTAGGGTAAACAATGCTCCAGCGTGAACAGATTGCAAGTGATTTTGATATTGAGTAAGCGCTGGCAACATGAGTAAATAGGGTTCCTTATCTGCTGCTTTTACGCCAATCAATTGATTGAATGGTAACCGCAATAAATCCATTACAATAACTCTTTGATTTCGGATAAATCAATTTCAAAATGAGAGGCATTGTGAATGCTTTTTCCATCTTTTATCAATAATGTTTGTGGCGATTGGTGCACCACGCCATACTTTTTAGCAATTTCATTGGAAACATCACGGTGCTTGAGTAAGTCTAAATAAAATACCGGCAATTGCTCTTCATTTTCATTGGCATAAGCTTTTTTAAAACGATTGAATGCAGTGTTGCTGATGCTACAAGTGGTGCTGTGCTTAAAAATTATGACTGGTCTTTGATTTGAAAGGTTATCTACCTCGGCCAATTGATTTATGCTAGTTAAATTTATCATGTATTTAGAAAACGATATATGGAACAATTTGTTTCTTTAAAATTGGAAAAGGGGCC